>CAMUZC010000001.1 GCA_947165105.1 uncultured Lachnospiraceae bacterium
CTAAAACTTCATTTTGAAGTTTTCTTTCTTTTGCCATTGCAGACTTATAATGACGAATAGATGCACGATTCATAAAATCTCTAAAAATATCTCTTTTACTTACATAATCCTGTCTACGTGTGCTTTTCATTTTTTTATTCCTTTCTTTATTTTCTATAAATATTATAACAAAATTTTTATAAAAAATCAATAAGAACTTTTAAGCGGTGCTCGATGGGACTTGAACCCATATCCTCTTGAGTCACATTCAAGTGCTTTGCCAATTAAGCTACGAGTACAGTCACCCGTGCGGGACTTGAACCCGGCATCTCTAGCTTGAAAGGCTAGTGTCACTACCTTTAGACCAACGGGCGAAAAAACTAGGCTCCTATCTTTAACTTTAGCCAAATCCCAAATTTGAGGTTATAAGAATATTTAAAGATTGCTGCGTGAGCCTAACGAAGTGGACATAGGCGGGGCTTGAACCCGCGACATCCGGTTTGCAGGACCGGCGTTCTCCCAACTGAACTACTAGCCCATGGCACACTTTTCTCTGCCTGTTTATTTTTACATCGTCTCTGCCTTCAGAAAAGTGCAAACCCTGTTTTGACGATGTACTCTTATATTGGTGGGTACGGGTATAACCACCGAGTTCTCGAGGTAGGTGCCGACCCTACAACCTCTAGTTTGTAAGACTAGCGTTCTCCCGCTGAACTACTCGAGAGAGCCCCCAGACGGATTCGAACCGCCATGAACTGATTACAAGTCAGTCATACTACCGTTGTATTATAGAGGCATTAAGCGGGAATGCAGGGACTTGAACCCCGATACTACGGTTAACAGCCGCATGTCCTAACCATTGGACGACGAACCCATATAAATAATAACTTCCATCCATTTTATGAGAAACTGCTTCGGCACTCTATTTCTCGTAATTAGTAAGGTCATGACCTCCTTACGCAGCTGGGATTATAGTCTCACACTTTGTCTCCGACTTCCTTTTTCTTAGGTGGATTTCTTTAAAAACAGGGCACGTGATGTTTTTAATCAAACCAATTGTTATTATTTAAACGACCTAGCGGAGAATTGAACCCCGATTTCCAGAGCGACAATCTGGTGTAATGTCCGTTATACTACAAGGCCAAATAAGACCTGGGCTGGTCCGCTTACATCAGAGACGTCCCAGGTACTGATATATATTTAAAATAGAAAGTTTTAAATCTCTTCTACGGATCCCTGTTTCTCTTATGTCCGAAATTCTTACCGGTCTTAGGTACTGTTGTATCAATCGACTTACATTGACCTGTTGCTTCAGGCGGATTACTCGGAAGGAGGTTTGCAACCCTCTCAACCGTTTTCCTTAACTTTCTATAAATATTATAACAAAAATTTTTGTTTTTTGCAAATTATTCTTTATTTCCGGTTTGGTAGGTTACTTTGCCTTCTTATTACTCGTTTGTCACTATTTGCCACATATCTTGCCACATATCTCACGCGTTGAGCCGGTGGTAGTTTACCTTCCTAATCCATGTTAACGAGGTTTTTAACGTCTTAACTGACAATCACTCCTAAGAGATTCGAACTCTTATCTTAACACTGAGAATGTCATATCCTTGCCTTTAGACGAAGGAGCGATAGGGGTTATACCCCTTGTTCTGCTCGAACATAATTTTCTGTTACTTCATAAAATACTTTGCCATATCTTTCTTCCAAAAACCGCACTGCGGAGAAACCTTTCACCGTTATTAAGTGCTTTTGGTTTCTATCATCTAAATACGTTACCACATAAATTACTTCTCTTTTATTCATTTGAAAGTCCTCCACATGATACTGTTTTTTACATTATTATTATAACAAAAATTTTTATTTTTTACAAATAAATAATTTATTGAGTGCATGGAAGAAAACGCTTCACGTTTTGGCTATAATTTTAGCTATTTGCTACCGCAAATCTCTCAATAAATAGTTTTAAGGTCAACTAACCGCACATCTTTTTATCGTCGCTTTTGCTAAGACGAAGAGCCCCCATTCGGGTATGATCCGAAATTTCCAGGTTACAAATCTGAAGTTCTCTCCGTTTGAACTATAAGGGCAAAATAGACCGCCAGGGATTCGAACCCTGATTTGACGGGTTAAGAGCCCGCTGTAATAACCATTATACGAGTGGTCCAAGGCAAAGTACGCCCGATGGGATTCGAACCCACGATATACAGGTTAAAAGCCTGCTGCCATACCACTTGGCTACGGACGCTTATTAAATTTATAAATGCCCGTAGGCTTATGTTTTCGTTTCATTTCTTTTTACCACCTTATAAATATATTATATAATAATTTTTTATTTTTTGCAAATAAAGCCGATAACGGGAATCGAACCCGTGTTTGAACCTTGGCAAGGTCCCGTATTCACCACTATACGACATCGACAAAACTAGGATATTATGCACAACTTACCTAGACATATTTTTGCACCTTGCCAGGCCGCACTTATTTTAGCTACCGAGGCAACCGGCCGCGTGTTCACCAAACCGCAGAGATAGTTAGCTCTTAAGGCGGCACTAACAACAACCTCCCGTCCTAATTTTACAACCAGTGGGTTGGCGGAGTTCTTTCTCAAGCATCACTTTTGTGATAAAAAGTAAGAAAACTTCCTGGATTCTCCCAACCAGTTCGGGACTAGGTACTTTCGTGCCTAGTTACCGGAGTTTATTTTGAATAATATTCTAACTACTTAGATAATTACTTGTACCTCATTATCTTTTCATATAAAATACATTACAGGCTAACTCGACTTTATCCTTTAAAGCCCTATGTGGGAATCGAACCCACGTTTTATTAAATCTTCTACCACTATTGAATAGTAAAATTTTTAATATCCCGTTTTCTATAGGGCAAATTCTCTTGAATACACCATTTAGCGATAGCTTTATCACTTACGCCATATTTTTTACCTAATTCAACAAAAGTAAAATTTCTTATTTCATATTTTAAAGTTTCTCTATCAGGTCGCTAACTTTTTCTATTAGAAATAGAATAACATTTATGACACATTCCTGTTACACCATCTTTTGATATTTGAACTCCACAACAAGAACAAAATCTAGGTATTATTCTATTTTTCTGTCCACCTTTTAAAATATTATACCCATTTGGAGTTAAACTATTATAGAATTGAATATAATATTTCTATTTTTCATCTATCTAATCAACAGAACATTCTTCTACTACTTCCCATTTAAAGTTCTATTTTCCATATTTCCTTATCGCGTTATGCAATATAGAATTATAAGAAACATCTTTCTAACATTGAGATTTCCAAAAATGCTAATGAATCCTCTTCTAAATATTAATACTTTGACCTATATATACTTTCTAATTTATAGTATTAACAATTTTATATATTCCTATCATTTTCAATTCCTCTTAAAGGGGCTAACGGGACTCGAACCCGCAAACTTCTGGATGGAAGCCAGATATGTAACCAATTACACTACAACCCCAGGCTGATATATTAGCCGTTATACGAATAGGACAAATGCGAAACACCTTGGCCTTCGGTGTTTCTATACTTTTTTCTTGTCCTGTAAAAACTTTTAACAGCAGGGAATACATTGTTTTAAGAAATGGTATTCATCACTCTTTATGATATTATTATATCAAAAATTTTTAAAAACGTCAAAAAACTTCTGTCCAACCATAATGTTTCAAAAGTTGACGAATATTATTTGCTCCAACAGGATTCATTGAATGAATACGAAATTTACCAATATAACTTTGCTCAATTAACCATTTAGCAAAATCATAACCTGTCTTTTTTTCTCCAAGGTCATGGTCAAAATCAATAGTAAGAGTAATTGGCATATTTATTATTACTTCTACTTCATCTAAACTTCTAACTGCGGCGACCGCTTCATTGTAAGATTTAACCCAGAGTGCATCCGGAATAAGCGGCTGCCGCATGTCATCAATATAAATATAAATTTCTTTTTCTTTCATGGTATTATTATATCAAAATTTTTATAAAAAAACAAAAAGGTTTTGTCCTTACTTTATTTTATTATGAGTTACCCAATAACGATAATAAGATTTAAGATTAGGAAAATGATGTTTCAAATAGTAATTTTTATTTTCTTCCCAATCCTTTTTAGCTTCTTCCCATGTCCAATACCATTTATAATCACAAATGTCCCAAGATTCAGAAACTTTTTTATAAGCAGAACCGTTAGGAAGATCTTCATGTCTTCTAACTTTTTTATTAGCAAATTTCTTCTTTTCTTTTGTTGTTTTTACATGATGGTCAGTAACCCAAGGATGTTTTTTATATGAACGCGACATAATAATTTCTCCTTTAATTAAAAGATAAATACACCCCCGAGGAGTCGAACCCCGTGTAACTGTGTATAAGACAGGCCCTCAAGACCGTCGAGGACGAGGTGCTTAAAAATATTAATACCGCCGGAAGACTATCGTCAATTAACCTTTTTGTTTATTTGTTCACATTAAGTAAAGCGATATAAAGTTCCTAAAAATTAGGAGTTTTTTATTATTTTTTATCCTAAAAAACAGGGTTTATATAATAATTATTTAAATATCCACTATAAAGAATTTTTCCACAATACTTACATTTCCAAACACTTCTAGCGTTTGCATAGTTTATTTCATCTCCATAAATATTACGAACAAATTCTATATTATTATGTTTACAAAAAAATTGTTTAATTATCTTCATCTTTTAATTCTTTTAATTCTGCCATTAAACAGTGACAATAAGTATTACTTTTCTTATCACATCTTTCTGGGCAATCTTTAATATTACAATAAAGGCAACATCTTGAGTATCCTTTATTTTCATTACAATCATTCAATGCACAATAAATATATTCGTCCTTCATATCATAAACTTTCGCTTTACTGCTTCTTGGTTTATAAATCTAGTAAATTTCATACAATTAGAATAATCCTTCCAATGAAAGATTAATAAATTTGTATCCCGAAAGTAACGAATTTTATCAGCATGAAATGTATCTTTCAATAGAAGAACATAATCTGCGGGCGTTATACCTAACATTCTGGCTGGATACCACCATGTATTTGAACCATGTGCTAAATCTGAAGTGTCTCCAGTCTCCCATCCATATGGAGTTTGCCATTCTTTATATTTTAATAAATGACTCATAAATTCAATGAAGCTAGTAGAGTAGCGACATTCTCCTTTTCTTCCTCTGTCATTTCGACAGGCTTTTCAACAACAGGTTCTGATGTGGTAGGAAATGCGCTTTGTACAGCTCCACTCCCTAGAATATTCTTTGCTGCAGTTAGAGTTACCTTAATTTCAATCGGGTTCCCGCCTTCATTCATCGGAATCCGCAGGATTTTATTCTCATCTTCCCAAAATGAATTTGGATAAATTTCCTTTAACTTATTAAAAATTATATACTTTGACTCTATACCTTTTGCGCCCATGTTATATAATCCCTCCAATTATCTGCAAAATAACTTGAATTATAAGTTGTATATGTTTTGCCTGTTTCTGTTGAGTAGGTTGAATAGGAATGTCGATTAATATTTCTTTTTCCGTCCTACTTCATCTTACGTTTTGCAATATATCGTGCTTGTCTACGTGTTACAATATATTCTGTTGGTACTCTTGGGTCTTTCATTTTTCATCCTCTTTATTATACTATAAATTTTTATTTTTGTAAATTATACCGATTTGATTTTGTTTTAAAGTATCTGCCAATGAAGAAACTTGTATACAAAAAGAACAAGTAGAAACGTTACAACGTTTGTTACAATTCAATCGTTTCTATCCAAAATAAGGTATTAAATAATATGAGTCTGTATTTTCTTTAAAACCTTTAATAATTTCATTTAAAGGTCCTGCCCATCTTTTCCCATTATTATATAAATCATATAACGCATTTAAAGAATCTTTATCATGTTCTGCATTAAAAAATTCTATCACATCTATATATTTATTATATAAAAATGTATCTTCAGGTCTAATGAAAAATGTCCTTAAAGAATTGGTTTCTGGCCAAGAGAACTGACAAATATTACAAAATGTTCTTAATTTTTTATTTTTTTCTTGAGCTTTTTGTTTTATTATGTCCATAGAAAAACAAAGATCTTCAGTAACATATATATCTGTTACTGAGGTTTCTAATAATCCATTAAATATATCCCATCTATTAGCAAGAGTGAAATAGTAATGCGGAAGCTGCTTCTCTGCCAGAAGAGTCTAGATTTCTTTAGCATAAAAAGGCTCTCTTATATCTGGTAATCGCATAACTAAATCACATGTAGGATATTTCTACCTAAATGCCAGGATTAAATCGGGGTCCCGCTCCTAGTCAAAATCTCCCCAGCTATCAAAAATCAAATTGATACGTTTCTATTTATATTTTATAATAAAATTTTCTAACTATTTTACTTTTGGACTATAATTAATATTGATTTCCACATTTGACTAATCAAAATAATTAAATTTTCTCGTATATGGAATTGAAAAATTCATCATTATCACCTCTTTATTTTATTATAATAATTATAACAAAAATTTTTCAAGATTACAAGTCCAAATCTGATAAGTCAATCCACTACTCCATATATGAACTGTAATCAATTAAAACAGGTTTTCCCTCTTTTGTATAACCGATATTATCGTGGCTTAAATCATCATCCCAATCTTCATTCTCAAGAAACTGAAGAAACTGTTTAAGTTTATAAGCCCCATAACAATCAATAAAAGTATTTAACCATTTAGTATTATCAATAGGAAGAGAACCCTTGTACCACTTACTAAATACTCTATAATTTCTTTTAGAAGTTGTTTTATGACGATTATGAGTAGTACATTTTGGTTGAACATAGATACGAATACCATTCTTAGTATTGTAAACTATTTCAGTTTTAGCTAAATAATTAGCAAAACCGCACTCTTTGGCTACATCATATCTTTCCTCTTCTGCTTCACAATAGTCCCAAGTAGAAGTGGCGGGCGCCCCATAAAAGAACTCACAAGTTCTAGTTTCATAATCTTTGATGCTATTAAAAGGAATTTTAAAGACAATTTCCTCATCATCCATGATAATGACCATTTTAGTTGCACCATATTCACAATGCCATCTTTCATTTTGGCACTCTTCTGAAACATCATAAAGATAATCTATAAAATCACTTACATTCCAATCATTAAAAAATTCCTCGAAAGGATAATTTTCAATATATTTAACAAGTTTGGCGAATGATAAAGTATTTCTCATTACTTCTTCTCCTTTTTTATCGTATACATATATTATACAATAAATTTTTTAAAAAATCAAAAAAGAGAGGTTATACCTCTCTTTTTACGATACAACGGTTAATAAGTGTCTGCTTAACTCCGTTATATTCTTTATGATTTTTAACAGTACCTGTAAGGAGAATAGTTTCACCAATTTCAATTTCGGGGTCAATGCCTTTACCAGAGCAAAACCAAGTAAGAACATTTTCACCTGCTTTGAAAGTGTAGCAAAGAGAAGCTCCATAGAAACCTTCAACTGTGCGGCAGTTGGTATAAACTGCCTTAATATCGCGAAGCCTATCTTTAATTTCTCCAATATATTCGGAGTTAGACTTAGGCATAACAGCCTTTTTAGCGGCGTCCGCAACTTCCTTTGCATTTTCTTTTACAGAGATTTTTCTTGTAATTGGATTCCAATCACAAACCTCATCAAAAGGAACAGCAGTCATGCCATAATTAACAGGAACATCAACAGGATGAGTACAATACCAACCAAATTCAGGCTTATACTTGCAACCAAGTTCTTTCAGCTCGTCTTTAATAGCATAGGTATTTTCACCTGTTACCAACCAAACCTGCGGATTCTCAAGTTCATAGCCTGCTTCTTCGAGAGCAATACGCAGATTAGCTTCAGAATCTTCCTCGAGTTTAGCAACTTCCGCGGCCCTCTGTTCAGCTTTTCTTTCTTTTGCTCTTGCCTGGTTAGCAAGGTATTTCTCGTATTCATCGGGGGTATATGCTTTTACTCTCTTGCGAATGACACCAGCGCCATTACAAGTAAAACAAGTTCCCTGGAAAACCCTAGGGATGATATATATACCAGAGCCGCCGCATCTATCACACTGTCCTTCTATGACAGCCTTTTTAGTATCTTCATCAACAGAAACGATACGATAGTTTTCATATGAAGGAGCTACATAATATTTCATTTATATCACCTCTTTCTTTTGTTTCTTTATCTTACTATTATATTATATAATAAATTTTTAATTTTTACAAGTTATCAAAAAAATTCTCAATTGCTCTTGCAATTTTTTCAGTTATTTTAAAAATACATATTCCTGCAATTGCGATTCCAGCTATACAAACCATAAAGAAAATCACAATTATTACTATAATTAATAATACTGCAATAAATTCTACCATTATTTCTCCTTTTTAAAGCTGATTCATAACAGTTTTTGCAATTTCATGTTTTTCTGCGGCGGTCAGGTCTTCCAGGTCATACTTCTGGTTCAAATAATCCTGAACTTCAGGGTCGTTAAGATTAATACCTTGGCTTGCAATAGCATTACAATCCTTGATAATTGCATTTATACGCGCCTGCCGCGTATTAACAACTTCAGTAATTCCTTCTTTTTCCGCTATGTAAAGAAAATAAGGTAAATTCATTCTTTAATCCCCTTTTGTAATAAATGCCAGTGGCATCTCTATTTAGTTATAGGATGAACACCAGCGGTTTTTTGAGTTCCTTTTATACATCTTGAGATAGAAGCTCCATGTTCTTTTAATCCACACCATTTAGCTGCTTCTTTTAATCCCATAAAAATTTTATTAGGCTCTTCATCACAATAAACAATATAAATATTTGGTTGATGATTTTTATTTTTCTAAATAGATTCCTTAGAATGATGTTTTCCATACATTCCATTTTTTTCTTTTGTTCGTTTCCATTCTTCTTTTTCTTCTTCGGTTAAATTATTCCACCATTTTTCCCAACCTTGTTTTCTTTTTTCTAATAAATTTTTATCATTTTTCATTCTTTCTGTCATAATCTAAGATTGTTTCTATTTGAAAGATTTGGTATTATATATTCCTGCTTTCCATCTATCCTACATAACGATAGAAGAATTTCCTTCTCCTCCTTCATTTAAGTTATAAAAATTAGGATTGTGATAGGCATCATAATAATTTATCCAGTATTTTTCTCTTTTTAAACTCTATTCTTCAGAAGAACACATTTCAATAATTTTTTTCTAAAGAGATTCAGGTTTATTTTTTAGAATTTTTTTAATAATAATTCCGCTCCCCATGTAGTTATCTTCTAAATCATCTGTAGAATGTTTACCAATATATTTTTTACCATTCTATTTATTGGTTATTATGTAAACATAATTATATTTTTTCATATTTTTTCTCCTTTTTTAATTTTTTATTCTTATTATTTTTTAAAAGAAGAAAAGAATATTTAATAATTAATGTCCTCCCCTTCTGCCTCAAGAAAATAAGGTAAATTCATTTGTAACACTTCCTTTCTTTTGTTATTATTTATTTCTTATATTATTATTATATAAAAATTTTTTAAAAAAATAAAGGGAGAGATATTACTCTCCCCCTGTTGTAATATTATTCATATCTATCATAGGCATAGAATTTCCTCCAATAACGGAAGGTCTCCAGTTTCCGATAGATATTGCCTTTTGATGTTCAGCTTCTACTCGTCTTAATTCAATTAATTGCAGAGTCAAAGATTCTGCAATCTTTTTATTAGACTCGGCCTCTGCATTTGCTTGGATTAATTTAGCATCAGCAATACCCTGCGCTTCAATACGAGCCTGTTCTGCCGTAATTTCAGCAACTTCTTTATTTTTATTCGCTTCTACTTTATCCTTTTCAGCAGTTACTTTAGCCTTTTCAAGTGCTTCCTGTGCCTGAATTTTTTCTGTAATCGCTCTAGCTGTTTCTTCATCAGGACGAACGTCCGCTAAAGCAATATTATCAATTACAATACCATAAGGTTTAAAACGCTCACCTAATCTTTCAGTAAGTGCAGTATTTACAGCACCTCTCTTGGTACTTACAATTTCCATCATAGTAAATTCTGGAGTAATTTCTTTAATCCAAGCCTGCATCTTAGGCTTAATAAAAGACTTCAAAATTTCTTTACCACCCTGTCCACGGAATCTTGTAAATGTTGTTGGAACCTGTTCTAATTCAAAAGAATAAGAAAAGGCTACGTCTGCATCTAGAGAAGCTCCTTCTTTTGTTGGAATTTCAAAACTTTCATCATCAGGGGAGTCTCCTTCTTTATCTGCTGTCATAAAAGAAGGTTCCAACGCAATTGAATATTCTGTTACTTTTTTAGTAGGTGAAATAAATTTCCAACCCTGTGTAAGAACTTCCTCTTCAACTCCACCATTCATATTATAAACAACGCCTACATAGCCCGCAGGAATTCTTTCTGTACAAGCTAAACCAATAATAATTACAAGTGCAATAATAATGCCTGTAGCAATTCCGCCAATTTTACCTTTCATTCTTTAAAATCTCCTTTTTCCTCATCATCATCATTTGACATATTAAATTTTGTTTCTTCCCACAATCCGCAAATAATATTGCCGATTTTAGGGAACCAAGAGTTAATACTAAACCATAGTATTACTCCACCTAATACTACCAGCAAAAGAAACACTGGGTTCATTTTTTATCACTCCTTTTTTCTATTAATTACATTAAAATGACAATGTTCCAATATATCCAAAGCTTTTTCATGCCACTCTGGAGTAGATCCAGCACAGCAGGTCGCATCAATAGTAATAGGCACATTTGGGAATGCTGCTTTTAAAGTCATAGCATTTGCCAATATACAGAAGTCAGTATCAAGTCCTACTATTTCAACTTCTGTAACATCTCTTGGGTCTAAAACAAAATCCTCATAATTAAAATCTTCTGCAAGATTCCAAGGATAACCAAAAGTTTCTTTACGGAACATAAAAACATGTTGTACTATTTCATCAGGGGAAGTATTGAAAATAATAGGATTTAATTCCCATCCCTCTGTTCCTTTAATACAATGGGGGATAGGTAAATGTTTTCCTTCTTCTGTTTGTAAGTAATCTTTGTTATGAGTATCATAAGTAAAAATTACATTATCAGCATTTTTAATTTTTTCAACTACTTTAGGCACAATAGCCTGTGCTTCTGGAGAACCTAAAACTCCATCAATAAAGTCATTCTGCATATCAATTACAAATAAAAGTTTCATATATTACTCCTCATTATAACATTCAGCTTCTTGTTCTTTTTCAAAAAGAACAAGAAGCTGACCTTTTAGTATCTGTATTGCGGCGGTGGCGTCATCGTCGGTAAGACCTACATTATAGTCTGTTTTAACCCAATGCCGCAGTATTTCGTCATATTCATAAAAATCGAACCATTCTTCGTCGTCTAACACTACCCATGCTTTTGTTTGGGGGTGTGTTTTTAACCAAAAAATAATTTCATTTCCTCTTCCTCTATAAGAATTAGGAGTTTTATCTCTTATAAACAATTTACCTTTTTTATAAAGGTGATTCCTTAAGTATTTAGCATGATTACTTAGCGTAGTAGAACCAAAAAGTAACCCATTGCTAGTATACCATCCATTCTTCCAAGAAGAAGATAATACTATATCGGCTCCAGTTGCCGCTACGATTGAAGCCAATCTTTTTACTTTATCTTTATCAATACCAGTAAAAACTTGCCCATCTTCTGTTATTACATAAGATTCTGATGTTTCACAGTTTAATACCCCGTCTACATCTAAAAAGATTACGATTTCAAACATAACGGCCGCCCTTCTTTCAAAGTTTCTTATAAAATAAGAATATTAATACTCCATAAAGAAGTGCAACTATTCCAACTCCCATATAAACGGGAACGTGAAAAATGTGCTGAAAGACCACAGTTCCGCCTACAAACGCGAAGATTTGGTTTATAAACGTCAACAAAATAGCAGCTCCCGCACTCACTTCCTTAGGTATTTTTATTTTCTTTTTTACCTCATAATCAATCATATTAATAAAATTTCTCTCCATATAAAAAATTTGATGATTTCTTATTTTTTGTTTTTAAATGCGTGTTCTCAAAGCGTCTTTGCGTTTTATTCAAAAATTTTATTCCAAGCAGAAACCGCTTCATCTGCTGTTTCATACTTATCATTTAATTGTGAATTAAAAAAGATACAGTTTTTGGTATGATTTCCGCGAATACCCCATCTAATAAAAGTACTTGTTTCAGTACTTAGATTAACATAAGGTCCCATACCATGTGAATATACAAACATTTTGCATCCACAAGAGCAATCGTGTAAGTTTTTTATATCCATTTTATTTCTCCATATTTTTCTTTGTACTAATTTAGGTTTTTTCATTTTTTCCCTTTCAATTTTCTTAATATATTATAATAAAAATTTTTTAAGAAATCAAGTTGACATTTATAAATATTTTTGATATAATTATCATATAAAAATAATGAAAGGAGAGCGGTTAAAGTGGTAGTTATATGCAAGAATGTTAATTGTCCTTATGTAAGTACTAATGGATTTTGTAGAAGAAGAGTTCTTTCCCTTTTAAATGGGGGATGTGAATATCTACAAAAGGGATTAAGAAAAGAAGAGCCTTTATATTTGGATGGTTATAAGAAAAGTTATATGGAACAAGAGAGAGAAGAAGCAGTTGAAAGACTTGCGGGTGTTCTTTCATTAATTGCAGAACAAAAGGAAGGTAAGTAAAAGATGGCGGCAGTTGCTTTAATGATGATTATAATCTAGATTCTATGTGTATATGTACCGGCGACCGCATTAATTATGATTAATTCAAATTTTGATTAGAAAACAATTGATTTGGCTGGTTCAATGGATGAAGTTGGAACGGAATGTGCAGTTATTTTAAGATAGATTCTTCAACAAAATCAACAAAGTTGGGGAAATCTTGGAGCGCAAGGTGTTTTAGTTAATATATTTATGTTAGCTTTAACTGGTCAAACAGATGATTTGCATATGCAAATTAATTGGAAACAAAAATAGGATATGTTTAAGAATAATAAGACTAATGAAGAATAGTCTGCTCTTGTTATAGAACAAATGGCGAAAGCTATGAAAGATGGATTTTTTGTAGATTAGAATGGAAATTAGATAGAAGTACAACATTTAGAGGAAAGTGAGTCTTAACTATGGGACGGGGGACTCCCCCGTACCCCCTCGGGATGCTAGTTGGTTCGCTTCGCTCACCAAAGCATCCCACAACAACTCCTCTCTAATAGAAAGAAGGTTGATAGAAGAATGGTAAAGATAGGAGTAACTGGTCATAGACCAGAAAGATTAGCAAAAATGACAGAAGTAAATAAGATTACAGATTGGCTAGATTTACAATTTTATGAATATGGTGGAGATGATTTTATATTAATAACTGGAATGGCTCAAGGAGTGGATCAGATTGCCGCACATGAAGCTCTTTTATATGGGGGGCGGATTTGGTGTTATTATCCATATAAGCGGAAGCCGCATGAAATTGAAGATTATCTCAATACAAAAGCAGATAAGATTAGATATGAATATGAAAAGTACGTGCCTCAATGTTATATAGATCGCGACCGCCGCATTGTCGATGATTGTGATATTTTGTTTGCGGTTTGGGATGGAATAAAAAGTGGGGGTACATGGCAAACAATTAAGTATGCTAGAAAATTTAATAGACCTATTGTATATTTTGGTGGGAATCCGGAGGAGAAGATATGACAACTTGGTTAGGAATGTATGAACAAAATATAAGACAAATGTATGATGATATGGAAAAGAAGAAGCGTCCTGAAGAATATAAGCAAAAAGAAGTGATAAGAGCTTATTTAGATCATGAAAAGGAAAGAAAGAAGAAGGAACGGTGGGAGAAGATTAAGAAGTTTTTTAAGTGGGGTAAGGAATGATTATTACAGTTGATTTATTTGATATTTTAGCTTTGACTTTTGTTATTTTTTGGATTGGATTTATTTTTTGGGGGGCTAAGAAGTGAAGGTTACAAGTGTTAAGTTTATTAATGAATTGACTAGAGAAATTGTTTTGGTAATAAAAGAAGCGGAGGTTGAAGATTGGTCTCCTCCTTATGATATTGATAGGGGGGTATGGTCAATTTTTTCTTACTCTTGTGAAGAGGTAGATGATGTTTTTAATGGGGGTCAGGGTTAATCTGCGGAGAACCGGACTCCCGCGCAGGGGAACCTTTTTGCATTTTTTGGTTGGAAATTTAAGAAAGCAATTTTTATTAAGTAGATAAACTTTTTACTTTTTTTTCACTGCTTATAAAAGTATACCTAGTGAAAAAAAAGTAAAAAGTTTATTTGAAAGAAAAAGTATAAAGTTAGGGCAAAGTTTTGACATTTATTTTTATAGAATTTTATATAGTAATGAAAATAAATGTTGAAAGGAGTTTTGTTATATTATGGCAAAATAGTTAGAATTAAAAATTTATACAAATAAAGAATTAGCAGAATGGTTTGGAATTACTCAGTCAAGTTTTAGTAAATATAAAGAAAAAAAACTAGAAGAGTTAAAAGCATTTGCTGATTTTAAGTAGGTTGGTAATAAACAAAAGAAAATACAAATAACTTATATTTATGAACTTGTTTATAATAAACAAGGTAGTGCTAATTTTAAAAAAATAAAAGACCAAGTTGATGAAGTTTGGGATGTAAGTGGTTTAGATACATGTAAAAGAGTATCAGAAAAGATTATGGAAAAAAATAATTATGCTTTAGCTATAAAAGATAGTACAGTTTATAATTATACATTGAAGAGTCGTAATATTTTATATGGTAAACCTTTTGATGGAATTGGAGGAACTCTTGGTAGTTGCAGATATTCTTGGGTTAAGGAAGAAGAAGATGGAAGTTTAAGAGAATTAACTTAGGAAGAGCAAGATGTTAAAGATAAATTAATTAAAAAATATTATGGGGATGCAACTGAGAAACAAATATTGGTGCAAGGAATGATAGAAGCTGGAGAAATTACTAAGGAAGAAGCTTGGGATGTTTTGACTAAAATGACTAAGATGAATAAAGCTAGTTTTTATACATTTTTAAAAGAGTTGCAAAAGACTTTAGGATGTAAGATTATAAAAGGAACGATTGTAGATAGAATTTAGCAAAGGAGTGCATTTTAATGTTTGATTTTTATAGATTTGATTAGATGGAAGATGGTAAAATTCCAATAACTTTAGCAGTTGATGATGGGAGTTTTATTATATTATGGAGATTGGAAAAAAATGGTGCGGATGAAGAAAAAATTGAGAAAGTTATTCGACAACTGATACAAGTATTTGAAGAGAATGTGATTTTAAATGAAGATAAAACTATTTATAATCCAAAGAAAAATATTGTAGTTGATGCAAAACGAGAATGGACTTATGATGAAATGGTAAAGATGATGAAGGATGAGTGGGGAGATTTGTTGATAAGATAAAGAGAATGTGGGGATTTTTAGATAAAAAATTTAATAAGTGAAGAAAATTGTAAAAATTAGGGAGGTGTCGTGGGACCGAGCACATCCTGCATCACATTATATCTCAATTAAGTTTGAACACGCAAACGCGTGTTCATTTTTTTCGGTGCCGTCTCAAAAAAGGTCTTTTTTTTAATTATATCATATTTTTTTAAAAATGTCAAATGCCCGCTGCCGATTCAAACCCTGCTGCCATATATCTGATCCCTCGATGCGGCAGCAGGTTGCATATGCTCTCGGTCTGGACCCGAGGGCCCTATAGGGTCTAGTGCGTGAAAGCACTAGACCGCTTCATCGCTTCAACGCGTTAAACTGTTACACTTCAACGCGCTAAAGTCTGCGGACGTTCGGCAAAATGCACAAAATTTCGGGAAAATTTGGAAAAATTTTTGTGCAAAATTTTTGGAAAAAAAATTTGACATTGCGTGGGTTTTGTGGTAAAATCGGCGCGGGTCTGCGACCGCGCGCCGCAAAAAAGGAAACCTTATTCGGTTTCCTCTTCAAGACCTTTGTGAGTAAAAGCAGAGATTCTGTAATTATGTAAATCTATCATTAAATGGTAAATAATATCAGAGCAAAACAAATCAAAAGCCTCATTGTCATCACTCAATTCGGGGCACTCCTCTTCCCATACTCCAAAGATTTCTAATGAGGCTTTAGCAGAAACCGCATCAATCTTTCTTGCTAAATACTGTCTTTCTCTTAATGTGTCATTCATTCCCATGTTCTTACCCCCAAAAGAATCAAAAGGTTGCAAATACAATTCCAAGCAAAAACTCCCATGTCCTTAGGAATTGCTTCCCAAACTTCAGGATAAAGGTCGCGGACGCCGCTGAGAAGCATACCACCCCAGTTACCACCGCAGGCAGTACAGAACTTCAGCCATGCTTTCATGTCGCCATCAAATTTTCTTGCTTTAAAAGCAAGGGCAATAACTTCTTTACCCTGGTCACCCCAGTTTTCAACCAAAGTCCGCCTTGCTTCTTCAATAAGACTATAGAGTTCAAGATTTGTCATTTAAATCACTTCCTTTCTTTTGATAATGTAATTATATCAGATAATGATTAAAATGTCAAGAAAGAAAATTCTGAATCTAACCATAAATCAAGACAATACAAAATTTCAGTGACAATATGGTTTTCATCTCCATTTTCAAGCATATCTGCAATGTAAGCCCAATCTTCAAAAAGTTTTTCTTTTACCTGACCATAAATAAAACATGCTTTATAGATACGGTTCAAAATCTCTTCTCTACTTTTCATTTAAATCACCTCTACTTTCGGGCCTTTTCCTTTTGTTCTTGCAATCTCTTCAAACTTTCCATGTGCCCAATTATCCCAATACTCACGAACTTCATCATAAGAAATGATTTCAGTATTGTAAGCAAACATGACACCGCCAAAAGCAATCGCTCTAACTTTTTCTACTTCTTCTCTTGTATTGGCGAACATTTCTGCGCTTTCAAGATATTCACCGACAAATTCCTTTACATCTTCCATGTCAACTCTCATTTTTCTTACCTCCTGCTGATAAATATATTATATCAAATGGTTTTTTATTTGTAAAGTACAAAAAATGGGATAAAATAGATAAAAATTTGTATAAAATTTCTATTGACAAAAAGTGCTTGGGTGTGATATAATTAAATTTTCGGCGCGAGACAAGGCTCGCGCCCCGAGCATTTCTACCTGGGGCGTTTGCTTTGGCAAGGGTCAGGCGAGGTAGAACCTCACCTGCTTGCCCTGCTTATCCTTGCGGATACGCTCGTCCTCGACAAGCTTCTTCAGCAGTGCGCTTGCACGCTGGCAAGTCACATCTACTGCACCACCAACCTCAGTGGCAGTCATGCCATCCTCGGCATCAGCAAGCACCTCAACGATGCGCTCCATCAGCTCCAGACCCTCTTTCTGGGTCTTGGTAAGTCCATGCTTACCACTACCTCTCTTGGCAAGCTGAACCTTGAGAGCCTCAAGCTTCTCAATTACCTCAGCATCAACATCACCTGCGATGGCACGGTCAATAGCAACTGCGTAAGTCATCTTTGTCATACTTAACACCTCTTTCTTTGAAATAAATTTTTGTTTTCCTTTATCTTATGTATTTATTATACTATAAGATTTTTTAATTGTCAAGAGTTTTTGAAAAAATCTGCAACTTTTTTCTAGCGTTCCTTTTCAGTTACTTCCTATTGCAGTAGGTTTCACTTAATCATTTATCCCTTAAAGGGGCTTAGCCGTTTGCTAAGTGCTGTCCCTCTTGACAATTATTATTATACCAAACAACAGTTACAAAGTCAAGCCTTTTTTAAAAGATTTACATGCGCATGGTTATCTAAATTGGGGATGTGCTAACCGCCTTGACATTCGGCTTTCTTCCCTTACCTTGTAAATATATTATATAAAATTTTTTGTGATTTTGCAAGAGGTAATAATAACTAAAATAATGGGATCACGGGGATTAAAATTTGTATGATTTTCCTATTGACAAAAAGTGCGGCGTGTGGTATAATAGTGAATTGCGGCGCGGGGCGGTGTCCGCGCGCCGCAAACAAAAAGCACCCCCGAAGGGGTGCCCGCACAAGAAAGGAGGAAACCAAATATTGAAAATTGATAGGGTAGGTGGGGAATCGAACCCCACCGAATCCAGTACCCTAGAAGGTCAGTCGACCGCATAGAAGCGGACGACCTTACCTTCCTTGTCCTTGCGGACAGTGCCTGCATCCACCATCTGTCTGAGAATGGCGGAAGCCTTCTGACAGGTCACACCGATAGACTGACCGACCTCAGTGGCAGTCATGCCGTCTACCTCGGCTCTGAGGTTCTCAAGAATCACGTTCTTGTGTTCCTCATTCTCCTTCTGTGTCTTAGTCAGACCCTTCTTACCAGAGCCACGCTTAGCAAGCTGAGCCTGAAGGTCATGAAGTCTTTCAACTACCTCATCAGTGAGATTGCCAGCGAGTGCATTGTCGATAGCTACGGAATAAGTCATCTTGTTTGCCATAGTAAACACCTCTTTCTTTTGAAAATTTGTTTTGCTTTATCTTATGTATTTATTATATCTTATTTTTTTATTTTTGTCAATACTTTTTTTTATTTTTTTTTATGATTATTTCGCGGATTTGGCGCCTTATACCGCACGGACGCTAGTATTTATGTCATTGCGCCCTAGCCACCTACATGGCGCTTATCTACTAAACCAATTCATTTTCATTGGCTCCTTTCCCGACTTTTTTGTTCGCAACTGGGAACTGTCGTTAAAAATTTAATTTAATTTTTACTATGGGACTTACTGCCGAAGGGCATCCGCCGTTCTTTTTTTAGGTCTTACTGCCCTTTTTATTGGGGGGTCTCTCATTTTGTTCACTTCCTTTCTTTATCTTATGTATCTATTATATCATAAGATTTTTTGTTTGTCAACTGTTTTTTTAAGATTTTTGAAGTTTTTCGAAGGCTTCCGACCGTACCTTTAGGCATCAGCCCCTTGCCCTGTACTTCTTTCTTTATCTTGTATTTATTATAACAGAAGATTTTTTATTTGTCAATACTTTTTTTATTTTTTTGGGGGGGAGTTTTTTTCTTCCTCCCCTTACCTTGTAAATACATTATAACAAATATTTTTTTGTTTGTAAAGTACAAATTTTGGGAAGATTTTTGTGTAAATTGACGATAAAAAAACACTTGACAAAAACTGCGGCGTGTGGTATAATTGAATTTTCGGCGGCGCACAGCTGGAAGCGACCGTGCGCCGCCCGCCATTATAGCACCAGCCGCCGCATTTGTCAAGACCTAAATTAAAAAAATTTGCATAAAAATAGCGGATTGCTTTTGTGCAATCCGCTGATTTTCACTTTTTAGGGGGGCGGTGCTTGACAAGTTTTACGGTGTAACAATTGTTACCAAATGTGAATGAAAACTCTGCTTCATTCTTAACATTTGTAACAATTCCGCCTGCGCCCTCGATAGGTACTCTACAAAGGTTCAGAAGTGTTTTCTTCTCTTCATCAACCTTGCGCTCTACCTTACGCTCTTTCCTAGGCTTATCGGCTTTTTCATACCGCTTAACCTCTTTCGCCTTTTTTGTCAACTCTTCAACAACTTCATTTTCTGTATAGTCGTTATCATCAAGCCACATTTCAATAGCTTCTTCTTTGGAAATTTCAAGAACTTTCATGTTCTTTTCAATTTCCGCATCGGGAATATTAATTTCTTTACCATTAAAATTGTATTTCATGCTTATCACCTCTCTTTTGTTGATAAGTTAATTATAAGGGATAAAGGGGAAAATGTCAAGCGACTTTTGCAAAAAGTCGCTTTTCCATTTTTTTATGCTGACGGAAACAATGCACCATAATTTTTGTTTCGATTAGTACATCTTCAAGCCCTGTATGACTTTCCTCAAATGTTACATCGCCTGTAATATATCTGTAAAGAACTTCAGCGGTGAGACGAGGCTGAGGAACACGATGCTTTGTTACAAAATTATTAATTTCACAATATTTTCTGTAACTTTTCTGTTTACCGATTGTCTGTCGTGCCATTTTTAGAGTATCCCATATTTCAATTTTATAAGGGAAAAAAAATCTCTTTTTAGATTTTGTTAAAAATCTAATTGTATTATTCAGTGCGTTTACATCAAATCTAGCATTATGAGCAAACACATTTTTCACACCATACTTTTTTACATCTTCCCAAAACTGATTGTACATGGTAGAAAACTTAACAAGTTTCCGCTGACCATTTTTTACTTGTTCCCAATACATCGGAATCTTTTCCGCATAATAGGCAGAATTCATAACGTCTTTCATTGCTACAAAAACTTCATAAATCAGAAATGAACGTGTTTCATAGATTCTACCTTGTTTATCAGTGATAACCCAACCAATATCATACACAATTGATTGACTAAGGTCGAGTTTGTTATCAACCATCAAACCATTACAAGTTTCAGTATCAATGCCCATGAGATAATTAATTCTTCTGTCCAATGTTATTTCTCCTTTTGTGCTATTGTTCCTTACAAGTATTATTATAGAGGATAAGGGTTGAAAAATCAACCCCCAAATCTCAAATTTTTCAAAAATTCATAGACATTTTTGTTTGCGTCAAATGTTGTGCCTAATGTCCATCCGTTCCTGACTTTAGCATTATCATCAATGAGAATTTGATAACCGCCTAACTTCCTTGTGCAATCGGCTTTTGTTGTGCCGTATTTAACCATGTGCAGTTCATCATAGGGGAAACCGAATCTTTCAAGCCATTCCAGTTTTGCTTTCCTAACTGCCTTGTCATATTCTTTGGTAGCATCTTTAGCAAGCCACGTAGTAACTACAATCCGCCATCCTTCATTTTTAAGTTCATTCAGCACTTCCATCATAGCGAACATATCATAAAGCGGGAGAGCTTCTTTGTACGGTCTAGTATCCTCTGCCATAAGGCAATCAAGCCATCCATCCACACCATAGAAATTGGCGATTGTGCCATCCATATCAAAAACCAATGCTTTATTCATTTTGTGTTCTCCTTTCCTTACCTTGTAACTATAGTATAATGGATAGGGAGTAAAAAATCAAGAGGGAATGTTGCACAAATTTTGGGATCAGACTAAAATAAAATTTGTGCAAATTTCCTATTGACAAAAGTGGCTTGGGTATGGTATAATGGATTTTGCGCCGCGGCCCGAGGACCGCGGCGCGGTCAAAAACTTAGTCTTCATAAATAATATGAATATCAGGGTCACAGTAAGCAATTTTATCACCTCTACTGATTGCGACACAGACTTCACAAAAAGTTTCTTCATCCTTATAAAAATTATCTGCTAATTCATTTAAAAGTTCCTGAAGTTCATTCGGAACTGTTAAATTTTTTATAGTTTCCAGTTCAATTCTTGCTTCCATTTTTATCACCTCGTTTTGATTTAATTTAATATGTGTCCATCCTACCAGCCTAGGGGTTCCAGACACTCCCCGTATGTTGCCTCACATTTATATACCGCAAAGTAGGACTTCGGCTTGCGGTGGTGGGACTTTATCAACAGGACTTACTGCGACAACTTGGTGTCTTGGGTCTTTCCCTTGCCTGTATCCCTCACCTATATTAATTGGGCTTTTTACCGAGGGTGTTCGGTCGGTTTACTTCCTTTTTTCGCCCTAACCATATTCCCCTTTTTAATCCGTTGGATTCATTTCCTCTCCTCACTTTCTGAATTTATTTTAACATGGATGTTTTATTTTGTCAACCCCTTATTTTAAAATTCTGAAAAAAGTTGGGGGAACATGATAAATCCTAACATAAACAGGACGATTGTGATAAGAGAATAAGTACCAATTTTTACAAAATCGGGGTATTCATCAAAAGTATAAAACATTGTCAGATAGGTCATTAAACCAGTAAAAAGCAAATATAAAAATTCCATCTTTATTCTCCTTTATGCAAGTTTGTAAATAATACTGGAGCGGAAACCGAGCCAAAGCTCAAAACCACTGAGAGTTCCAAGATATGTTGCGGACGGCAGTTCAAATCTGGATGAGATTACCTTATAGGTAATTGTATTCAATGCAAGTCCTCTGCGGTTCAGAGCCATTTCTAATTTAGCAATAGTCATGATTTTTTCTCCTTCCGGTCTTGATTATTATGTCCTATGGAGTACCACTGGTTCATGTAGGTGGCGGATACCGAACTCCATAGTGGGGATACCACTGTGTTCATGTAGGTGGCAGATACCTCATCCCCTTGACAAGTATAATATTATCACACCCTAGCCTAAAATTCAAGTAGTAATAATGCACAAAATTCGGGAATTTCTAGGTCAAATGTTTGTGCAGATTGTCAATTGACAAAATGTGGCGGCATGTGGTATAATGGAATTTCGTCGCGGGGCGTGGCGCACCGCCGCCCGCGCGACGTTCAAAAAATTTTTATCTCCTGTACCAAGGTGCGAATTTCTTTTCTCCATCCCATGCTTCAATTTCACAGACTTCCCATTTGATTTCTTCATATCTTTTAAGAAGTTCTTCTACTGTATCAAACTCTTCACACTGAGTATCATCATCATACCGATCAAAATCATAAGTAAGAGCATATCTTTTTTCTTCTGTCATTTTTCCACTTCCTTTCTTTTCTTTTATATATATATTATATCATAAAAAAATTTTTTTGTCAATAGGAAATTTTTGGCCCTTAAAGATAATTTCTAAGGGCTTTCTTTCCGTCTGCCCTATTGTATTTCTTTTTATCCTTGTGGATTCTAGTTCCTGTATTGAAAGTTACGAGGACTCTATTCTGTTTGTTATGCTCTCTTTTCATTTTTTTATTAGGGGTCTTTGTTGCTAACATTTTTATTCTTCTTCCTCCATTTCTTTGAGAAGTTCTTCAAAAGTAATTTCTTCTAATATCTTCTCGTTATCTTTTAAATAAATATTATCATAGTTACAACAAATTGCAGATTTTTTAAGTTCGTCAAAATGTTTTTTAGCTACTTTAAAATCTCGATAATATTCTGCATATCCTTCATCACGATGATCATATCCAACAACATAAAAGTTTTTCATTTTTTATCTCCTCTCTTGTTTGTATCTTTATTATATCAAAGGGGTTGAGGTTTGTCAACCCCTATTATTTACATTTCATAATATTTATTTCTTGCATGCACTCTTGCAAGTTCAACAACCTTTGTCGGTTTCGGCTCATCTTCTCTATAGTATCTGAGAATCTGTGCAGGTCTTGCGATGAGTTTTGTTACAAGAATTCCAGTTCTCTGATTGTATACAAGGATGAGTGCGGTGTCGGTGATTTTATGAACTTCAGGTCCATTTCTATGGCCACGGTCTACAACCACTTCCTTTATAACATTGCCTGTTCCGATCTGAGCGATGATTGCTTCTCTTTTCTGGCGGTCTTTGGTGTAGTGTTTGCTGTTCATCTAGGTATCTCCTTTCCTTTTGTTGATTCTAGTATACCACACCCACCGCCAATTGCAATAGGCAAAATGCACAAAGATTTCGGGATTTTTTTGTGTAAATTGCCATGCAGATTTTGCTTGATAAAAACCTCGACCTGTGGTATAATATGGCTTCGCGGTGCGCGGCGGAATGGAAGGCCGCCCGCGCACCGCACAAAAAAGAGGACTTTTCAGTCCTCTCCCCAATCCCACTCTGTATCATCAAGAGCCGCTTCCATAGCATCCAACTTAATCTGATAGGGTTTGTCTGTATTCCTTTCAAGCCATCCGGCGAACCAGATTGTATCCCTATGCTCAAATCCCTTAACTCTGATTACTCTTGTAAGCATCTCTTCGTGTGTCATCATGTTCTTGATCTCCTTTCCTTTTGTTAAGTCTATTATATAATAAGGGTTGTAATTTGTCAACCCCTATTTTTATTTTTTTAGCAGTAAGCAAGGTTTTTTCTGCTCCATCCAAAGATGGAAATCTGATTGTGTTCTCTGCCGATTCTCAGAGCTTCCTTTTTTGTATCTACTCTGAAACTTTTGTCGATGTAGTAAATTCCTTCGGCGAACCAAACTCCGCAGTTTCCGCCGTATGCCTTAACCGCATTGATTGCTTCTCTCGCGGTCTTGACTTCAACTCCGTATACAGCTACCTGCCATCCGGTTCTGTATTCGATGACCTTTCCGCCTTTAAGTGTGATTCCATCATTATTTGTTAATTTTCTGATTGTCCTGATATTAATCATTTTTATTCCCTTTCCTCGATCTTATCTTTTGTGCCTTATGGCGGATTATTCATCCGCCAAGGCTTCTGCAATTTCCTCAGGTGTGAGGCCCGCTTCCATAAGCAGGTCGATTGTACTAGCACCCCACTCCATCATTTCATTAAGCATTTCTTCCATGTCTTGATCCTCCTTTTTTCTATGGTTTAAGTATATCATAGGGGTTGAGGTTTGTCAACCCCTATTTTTTATTTTTTAGCAAGTTTTTGTTTCAATCCTTGCTCCGAAGAAATCAGCATCTTCTCTAATTCTCTTCAGGTCTGTAGTCCATGCGCTTCTATGTCCGTTCCTATAAACTAATCTATACCATGTTGTCATTGTTCAATTCTCCTTTTTGTTTGGGTTTTTTGTTCCTTTCGATGATATAACTATACTACATTATCTATTGCTTGACTAGGTACTTTTTTGACTTGTTTTAAAGAAAAATAGACTTTTTTTATTTACTTTTAGGTCTTTTTTGACATATTACAAAAAAATAATTAATTATGACATTATTGTTATAATTGATACGAAAAAATTTTAGGAAAAAATTTTTTCTCTAAAATTTGTGTATTTTGACTATTGACAAGTTGATTCACACTGTGGTATAATTTTTCGGCCTGCGGCGCTGTAATGCGCTAAAGTGCTAAAGTCGTGAGATTGTTGTTTTTTTAACAACAATCTCACGTTCATGGAAATTATCTGTTAATTGTTTAAATTGTCTGAAAATAACAAATTTATCAAAAACACTTGCAATCTAATATTAAAGTGTTATAATAGACTTAACAAAAGAAAACAACCATTTGAAAGGAAAGGTGAACAAAATGACAACTTACAGAGAACAGTACATCAAAGACATGAACATGATGGATAAGAATGACAAGGATCTTACCGCCGGAGATAAGGCACTTATGAGAGAAATGTACAGAGTTGCAAGACTTGACATGAACGAAGAAGAAAGCCTTTACTACATCGCAATCGACTTCAACGTAATTGTAACAGTAGTAAAACAGATTGTGGAAAAGCCTTTTTAAGGCTTTTCTTTTTTTGCACAAAATAAATGTTAATTATTTAACATACTTGTTAGTTAATTAATTAACAATCACTAGTTCGTTAGTTAATTAATTAACACACTTTAACACATTAAACTATTAATACATTAATGTATTAATACATTAACACTTTAGTGTGTTAAAACATCATCACTTTATCACTTTAACACATCATCACTTCCCTGCACTGAAGTGCGTTAAATCCTTAACAGGCTTGTTGTTAATTTAACAACAAAGTCATCCCCAAGCGAGCTGCTTTAACACTTTACTGCATTGAAGTGTGTTAAATTTTTAACAAGTACAAGACTGTGCTACATTAACACTTTACTGCATTGAAGTGTGTTAAATTTTTAACAAGAACTGGCGCGTGAGAGATTGTTAAACTATTAACACTTAAATAACCGTTTCCAAGTAAACACAAAATAAGTGTTAAACTTTTAACACACTCTGGTGCTGGATCACTTCACCGTGATGAAGTGTGTTAAACTTTTAACACTTAAATAACGTTTACTATGAATTGAAGGATTAAGTGTGAAATTTTTAACAAGGTCTGGCTCTGTGAAAAATTTCACAATCACCCTTCTGAACCAAAACTCGGCTCAGGCCGCCGCGCCTGAGCCGATGAAAAATGAGAGGGTATTTTCAAAAGAGAGGAACTTTGTTGGGACTAGACTACGCAGCGTTCACCTAAAATTTTTTCCTCTCTACGCAACGTACCTAAAAACTTTTCGGGGGGGTAATATTTCGGGATAATCTGTGAAAAATTTCACAAAATGGTTTGCCCTCCACAATCCCGACACCCCAAATTTTTTAAAAATCAAAACTCGACCCCCCAAATTTTTTAAAAAAATAAAAACGGCATCCTCGACCCCAAATTTTCTTAATATCAAAAACGACACCCCAAATTTTTAAAAAATCATTCCGTCACCTCTGAATCCTATTTCTCAATCGTAGGCCGCCCTAACCAAAACCCACAAACACTTCGCTAATTGCTTATAAAACACATCCATCTCTTACATCGATCATAATACCACTCATAAAAAATACAATTATCACAACATTTTATTTCCTTATCTCTCTTTGAGCTGCTCATTAACTGCCTCCATTTGTTCTTTATCAAATGAAATCTCAACCAATGGACAATCTTTATATTGACTTTCAAAGTCAGGATAATCATTACTATACATTAATTTACAATCATATGTAATTTTATCCATAAATGGACATCTATAACATTCCTTCGGTTTATCTCTTGGTACTATGTAACTCACGTCTCGCTCCTTTCAATTACCACATACTTTTTTCTGTCTGCACTCCATCCCTCGCACGTTCTTCTCAGTTGTTCCTCTATAGTCATGTATCGCATGCTAGCGTTTGGATGAACAGTATCACTTAAATCAACTAAATCACCGTGCGGAGTAGGAATCTCGACTAGTGGACACTTGTCCATACATCTCTCTCTGACGGGAAAATTATATCCACGCTGTTCTTCTGTGATTCTGCATCTTGGATAATCACCATAATCATCCAACGCCCAACACATATCACAGTTCTTTGGTACCTCCATGCCGCGAATTAATATGCTCATTCCATCACCTCATCATCACTAAATTGACCGCACGGTCGTAAATTACCAACATAAGTCATGTGATAATAACAAAATCTGAATCTTGAGTTAAAATATTTACAATTTAAGCAACTCATTCCCTCATCTTTTCCTTTTCTTCCAACCACGGAGAAGCCGATCTTACCAATTCAGCAAAAGTCAACTCATTATCAAAAAATTCAAATGTATCACCTTTACTGTTTTGACATCTATATAACTTCTTATTATCACTACATTGCTCTATATGATAAATAATATATTCATCATCACCCAGTTTAAGAATATCCCATTTCTGAAAACCCTCTTTAACTCGCTTAATATCCTCATTATTTTTAACCGCAAGACAAGCAATCTCAGTTGTAAGATGCTCATTTACGTGATTAATATGATCCCAAAGCCGAAGAAAATAATCCCTTACCGCATCACTAGTATAATTAACTGTTAACTTAATATCAGATAATTCTTCTTTCATACTAATTATCTGTCCACTCAAGCATAACCACATACTAATAATCAAAGCGATGCATATACACAATAAAACAGATACAAAATAGGTCATTCCGTCACTTCTCCCCCTGATACACCATTACACCGAATAGCAAATTCAAGTCCTGCAACACGCCCTTCAAGTTTTTTAATATGATATTTCATTTCTTGTATTTTTATTTGCATATCATTATTCTGTTTATTAAGCTCATCTATTTCAGTCTTATATTCTTTACAAATTTGTTCATAATCAGGTTTTGTCATATCTTCTGTCATATTTTTATTTTCACCTTTTATTTTCTCAAACGTAACAACAAGTTTATCTATATAATTAGAAGGGCAGCAACCATCAAATTCTATATTAGTTATCTCCCATCCTTGATTTAAATCAATATTTAAAATCTATGTCCCTGCTATTTTAATTTGATTAATAGGACGTTTTTTTCTTGCTATAACTTTATCCATTATCATAACCTTTATACACTATCAAATTCCATGTTGCTATAAAACCATGAAGAACCATAGCATTTATATCTCCTCTAAAAAAATCTACAGTTACAAAAATTACCATTAATATATAAATATATCCAATAAAAGTTTTCATGCGGCCGGCGGTTATACGACGATTTATCTAGTTTAATCTAGATTTAATCGGGCTCCCGCATCTCCTTTCTATCTTATTTCTCTTTTGTTAATATTTCTAAAGTTTCACAGGAACTCTTGGTATATTTTTAATACTACATTTTGTTGGCAAAGGAGGTGAAGAAACCTATTTAGCAGGATTTTCTTTCTTCTTTTGATAAGATGAACAAATATCTTCTATACCAGTTTTATGAAAAACAGTTCTTAATTCTTCACATCTATATAATCCAGGCATACAATTATCTTCTGAATAAAAGAAGCATGAAGAGCAAGTTTTCTTTTCTTTCTTTTGATATTTCTCACAAATCTTTATATCACTTTTTGTAAAAGCACTTTTCTTTTCTTTGCAATAAAAAAGGGCTGGTATACAATTTTGTTCTGTATAATATTCACAAGATTTACAAGTTTTTTCTTCTTTTGACTCTAATTTAGTAACATTATCTGCACGGACATTGCCAGTAACATTTCCGTTAATAACAACTACTTGGTCTGCTTTTATTTCTCCACTCACATTTCCATAAACAATTACAGTTTGAGCTTTTACATTACCATTTATATTTCCTTGACTTTTTAAAATAAATTTTCCATCATTTACGTCTTTTGAGATTTGTTCAACAGGAATTCCCCAAAAGAGCAATTTGCGATCGTACATTTTTATCTCTCTCCTTTTTTACTTTATAAAAAAATTATATCATTTATTTTTTGAAAAATCAAATCATTGCTCATTAGGACGAAACTTGACAATCAAAAATTTTTTTGATATAATAGGTTATAAGGATGAGAGAAAGGAGTTCCTATAATGCAAGAAAAAAATGATAACGCTATTCTTCCTGAAGATGACGCGGTAGATACGCAAGAGTTAAAACTCGATTATACGATCTAGTCACCAGAAGAGCGTAACGAGCTAGTAAAAAAGATTGTAGATTCCTTACCTCCCTAGAAGCTAACAAAACGGTATTTAGAAATATTAGCGGATTATATTATATTCGCAATGACAAAAGAAGAAAAGAAAAGTAAACAAATTAATACCGATAATAGAATGATAACTATTAATAAACGATAGACTTCATTTTAGGGATTAGTAGGAAAATTTGAAAATGGAGAAGATGGTGTATATAACTTATTTACAGAAGATAAAAATATCATCTTTACTCCAAAGATTTCAATTACAGAAGAAGATTTGGCGGAAATCCCTGCTTTGCGGGATCTACGTGCGGCCATCGCTTAGGTCTAGAAAATCTAGAAGACCGCCCGCGGTAAACGTAAGTATCTTCTTAAAAAACAAATCATATAGATGCGGCAAGATCAATATGTTATAAAAACCTCTTTTAAACAACCTATCTTTTGTTTAAATGCCGTTAAAAACTTTAGTTCAATGAGTTTTGATGATAATATTTCCATATCTCCAGACGGAAAAATAAAAGATAAAAGTTTAATATCTTTTATGAATCCTAAGCATATCTCTGCTCTTTTGAGAAATTACTCCCGATTGAAAGAAGATTGTTACGGAAAATTTTATACAGATGGATATTATATGATGGAAGTTTTAGATGAGCTAGTGGACAAAACTTTAAAAGAAAAATATCCTCTTTATTATAGTTTATTGATATATAAAATAGATGGGAAGTCTAATTTAGAAATTCAAAAACTTTTAGAAGAAGAACATGGAATAAGACATTCAGTTGAATATATTTCTTCTCTTTGGCGAAATAAAATTCCAAAATTAATTGCAGAACAGGCCGAAATTGATTTTTTATATTGGTATTATTTAGAAAAAGAAAAAGGGAAATGGAAAAAATGTTCCCGCTGTGGAGAAGTAAAATTAGCGCATAATAAATTCTTTTCTAAAAATAATTCCAGTAAAGATGGGTTTTATTCAATTTGCAAATAGTGCAGAAATAAAAAGAAGCGTATAATTCCAAAACCTCAAATTATTAAATATAGAAAAATAAAGGACGGAATTATAGTTAAGGAGGAAATATGGCGAAAAAGAAATGTAGTAAATGCTAGCGAGTAATGGAGGATTTAAAATTTTATTCTAAAAAAAATGGAGATAAATTTGATATGTGTAAATAGTGTTTAACTATGCACGTTGATAATTATAATGAAGATACTTTTTTATGGATAATAGAATAGGCGGATCTTCCTTGGGTACCTAGCGAATGGAACGCAATTAGGTAGAAGTAGTATGCCAAAAAAGGTAGAAAAATGAATGGAATGAGTGTTGTCGGAAAATATTTTTCCAAGATGAGATTAAATCAATGGAAGAAATATAATTGGGCAACAAGCGCGGAAGCACAAGAAGAAGCTAATCTTAACAAATAGTTTAAAGAAGAACAACAAAAGCAATTAGAATAGAAATTAAAAGAAGACTATGAGAAAGGTTAGATTAGCTAGTCTCAGTATCGTACTTTAGTTTCTTCTAGTTTTCAAAAGTAGCATTAGTATATGATGCGGCCGGCAGGTTAGGAAGAGGACCCGGTTGGTAAAAATAACGCTTTTAGATAGGAGTATTTCTTATCGGAATAGGATTTACCCGATCCCGCGGCTGAATTAACAAAAGAAGATAAGCAATATTTGGCAATGAAATGGGGTCGAAATTATAAACCTAGTCAATGGTTATTACTTGAAACTAAATATACTGAAATGATGAACTCATTTGATATTCAGGATGCAGACAGTAAAAATACATTAATGTTTATTTGTAAAACATATTTAAAAATGGATGAAGCAATTGATATAGGTGACGTTGAAAGTTATCAAAAACTATCCCGTGTTTATGATCAGTTACGTAAATCTATGAAAGTAACGGCCGCACAAAAGAAAGAATAGAGTACTCAATTCATAGACTCAGTTGGTTAGTTAGTTGCCTTTTGTTAGAAGAATGGACATATGATTCCAGAATTTTAGGTAAAAGCACCGCATGATATAGTTGATAAGGTTATAAACGATATGAAAGGTTATAATAGATCTTTAATATATGAAGACAAGGCTCTTGCTAGACAGATTGAAGATTATATCAAAGAAGCGCGTGCGGCAGCTGCTAGAAAGAAAGACCGAGAATAGGCTAAGAAAAGAGGCTAGGATTATTACACAATTACTGATAAAGATATTTTAGATTATAAAGACTTCCTTCATAATGAAAAAATATGGACAGAAAAAGAAATGAAGGGAGAGGATAACAATGAGTCTTAGTAATATTTTAGATCAATATATTTAGCATGATACCAAAAAACAAGGTTTATCTGAAGAAAGACTCCTTGATCAATTAGATAATCTAAGATATTTAATTAGCTTTTTTAGAAAATATCCTGACCTTTTGGTAGACTATATGAAAGGACCAGATAGTACCTTCCATTTTTATTTTTATCAAAGAGTTTTCCTTAGAATAGTTATGCGGCACCGATACGTTTATGCAACATTCCCGCGTAGAATGAGTGCGCGGTAATAATTGTAAAATTATTAAAGAAAACCTGTTTAATTGCAAAAAAACCCTTAATAAAGAGGGCAATTTGCAGCCAAGTTTAATAAGTAAAAAGGAGTATATCAATGAAAAAGTTAGTTAGTGAACTTTACCCAGAGATAAAAGATTGTTATACTATAAATGAATTGGGTGAAATAAAAAATTAGAATACTAAAAATATAATAAAACATAAAATAGAAAAAAATGGATATGTAAGAGTTTCTTTAATGAAAAAAGGCGGTGGAACTACTTATGTTTCATTACATCGTGTTTTAATGATGGCTTTTAAACCAGTTTAGAATATGAAAGATTTACAAGTTAATCATAAGAATGGTAATAAACAAGATAATCGTTTAGAAAATTTAGAATGGGTAACATGTAAAGAGAATATTCACCATGCTTGGAAGAATGGTTTATCCTCAGCTAAGGATATAGAAGGTGAAAAAACTAACTTTGCAAATTATACAGAAAAAGATGCTTTAAAAGTAATAGAATTATTAAAAACTAATAAATATACAGATAAGTAGATTTCTGAAATAACTGGTTTACCCGTAAGAAGTTTTATAGCTAGAATTAGAAGAAAAGAAACTTGGAGATATTTAACAAAAAATATTAATCAACCGTTAGGAAAAGCAGAAAGAAAAACTTTTACTTATTAAAAAGGTTCAACGACTATCCCAAAAGGGAGTACACTCAAGCGAGTGGAAATGGCAGGCCCCTATTTACTAGGGTGGTGACATAGTCTTATCTATACATATATATAAAAGTATAGCAGTTCATAAGAGAACGTACATGAAGGTAGCGTATCATGTAGAAAAATAAAATGGCTTACTCTAAATCATTTTTGTCAATGATGGCATTAATGTTGAGATGTATATTATATCCTGGAGCACAATTGTTTGTTACTACTGGTGGTAAGGAACAGGCGGCGTCCATTACGGTAGCGAAAATAGAAGAAATATGTAAGTTAATACCAGCTTTAAGCAATTAGATAAACTGGAATCGTGGTGTATCTAAAAAATCTAAAGATGATGTTAACTATGTGTTTAAAAATGGTTCCGTTATAAATATTTTAGCAGCTAAAGAAAGTAGTAGAGGACAAAGACGTACTGGCGGATTAATGGAAGAATGTGTCTTAATTGATCAAACAGCTTTAAACGAAATCATTATTCCTACTACAAACGTAGATAGATTATTACCAGATGGTACACGACATAAAGAATAGATTATTAATAAGTCACAGATTTATATAACAACTGCGGGATGGAAAAATTCGTTTGCATATGATAAATTAATAGAACTTTTAATTAGAAGTTTAATATAGCCTGATGAAGTTATGATAATGGGAGGAACTTATGAAACCCCTATTATTGAAGGATTGTTAAATGAAGATTTTGTATAGCAGTTAAAAATGGCTGGTACTTTCAATGAAGATTCATTTGATAGATAGTATAGAAGTATATGGTCAGGAGATGCAGAAAATGCGTTCTTCTCTGCTTAGAAATTTGATAAGTATAGAACACTTAGACAACCGTAGTACGAGTATAGCGGCCGCACCAGTAAAAATGCTTATTATGTCATTGGAGTTGACGTAGGTCGTATTGGATGTACAACCTAGGCTACTATTTTTAAGGTGACGCCGCAACCTCAGGGAGTAGCTTTGAAGTCTCTTGTTAATATATATACTTATGATGCATAGCATTTTGAATAGCAAGCTATAAATATAAAACAGTTATTTTATAAATATAAAGCTAGATCAATTGCATTAGATACTAATGGTCTTGGTATAGGTCTTTTAGATTTTATGGTGAAAGCGCAAGAAACACCAGATGGATAGTATCTTCCGCCTTTTGGTATTTAGAATGATGATTAGGGTATTTATAAAAAATATTTTAAAGGTGTAACAGATGTTCAAAAAGATGCTATTTTTCAAATTAAAGCTAATGCTCCCATTAATACATAGGCATATTCATTTGCTCAAACTCAAATGTCAAGTGGAAAGATTAAGTTTTTAATTGATGAAGCAGAAGCAAAAGCTAAGTTAATGGAAACTAAACAAGGCCAAAACATGACGCCTGAGAAGAGAAATGAGTATTTGAAACCTTTTGTTCTTACTACTATTTTAAGGTAGCAAATGCTAGAAGATTTGGCAGCTTAATCAGAAATGATTTTGAACAATAACTTTCTTGTAGCAAGAAACTCCAAGAAAATATGGACAACTTGCTTCAATTGTTTATTTATATTTTTTATATTCCTTAGATAAGAAAAACTTAAAAAAAGGAGTATAAAGTTGAGAAAAAAAATAATTATTAATAATATTGAGACTTGTTATGAGATAGATGAAAAGGGTAAGATTTATAATACAAAGACACATAAAGAACTCTTTGGCTCTGTTTATAATACAGGTTATAAAATAGTAAGACTTACAATCAATGGAAAAACTAAAGGTTATTCAGTACATAGGTTGGTAGCTCAAACTTTTTTAAACAATCCAGAAAATTTACCAATAGTAAATCATAAAGACGGAAATAAAATTAATAATAATGTTGAAAATTTAGAATGGGTTACACAATCTTAGAATCGAAATCATGCAGTTTCTTAGTTAAAGACAGGATTAGCTTGTGGTCGAAGAAAAAAAATAGAAATTGTAGAAGATAATCTTTTGTGGAAACGATATAAAAATACAAATTATTTAATTTCTAAAGATGGTCAAGTATACAATACTAAAACAAATATTTTATTAAAACAAACTCCTAATTAGAGTGGTTATATTCGGTATACGTTGAGAATTAATAATCGAAATTGCTCTAAACAAGCACATATTTTAGTTTTAGAAACTTGGACAGATTAGATTTTGACTGGAAAAGTAGTTAATCATAAAGATGGAAATAAAAGTAATAATAATATTAATAATTTATAGGTTGTTTCAAAAAGTGAAAATACCAAACATGCTATTTATTGTTTAAATAAAATAGGCAAGCGCGTTTTAGAAATATTAGAAGATGGAACAACTAGAGAATATCAAAGTATAATGTAGGCAGCTAGGGAAAAAAATATTACAGATGGAGCTATCCATTATGCTTTAAAAAATAAAACCAGGTGCTGTGGACATTATTGGCAATATAAATAAATAATTGGTCAACGACTATCCCCATATGGGCAGGTGAGATACTGCAATAGGAGTAGGGCGCAAGCGATGGGCGTAGGTGAGAATCCTTTAAATCGAAAGAGAAAGCTCCAAACAGTAAGGCTGTGGATGAAGAAATAGTCTCATCTGTATGGTAACATACAGCAGTTATAAACGGTATAGAAGTAGCGATTCTATATGAAGATAAATGGAATCTTGTTGAAGATAATGAGGGTGTTAATATTATTTTGAAACAAGAAAATAGAGGTATCAAAAAAGATAAATTTTCTTCTTTTGTTTATGGATTATATTATATTAAACAATAGGAAGATAGGAGAAAAAAGAGAAAAGGAAGAGATATTAGTAAACTTTTCTTATTTTCTTGAGGACATTTTTTGAAAAGAAAAAATTATATTTTTTTAAATATAAATGTAAAACAGAAAGGAGAAATATATTTTTATGAGAAGTTCACGAGCAGAAATAAAGATAGAAGAAATTTTATCAAATGCAGGTCTTAACTTTAAAGAAGAGTATAGTTTTCCTGATTTAATAGGGCAGGGAGGTCATGCCTTAAGGTTTGACTTCGCTGTCTTTGATGATGATGATGAATTGGAGTTTTTGATTTAGTATCAAGGAATCCAACATTATAAAGCAAAAAGTATCTTTGGCGGTGTTTCTGGATTGAATAAACAACAGTATTATGATATGCAGAAACGTGAGTATTGTAAGAAGCATGGAATTAAATTAATATTGATTCCTTATTGGGATGAAAATTTAATTACATATGATTACATTATGGAAAAGGCAGATATTTTTTAATGAAAGGTAGAGGTGACTTCTTTGATAAATAGAGCAGCAGAAATAAGAAAACAAAATTTAATGCTAGAAGGCACCGGCAATGGGAAGCTAGATTATTCAAAAATAAGAGTTGGAGCTAAAACACTTGAAGATGCAGTTTTAAATATTGGAGAATATAAAAGAATTAATCCTATTCTTGGAGATAAAAAAGAAGTATTAATGGCAATTAATACTGGAGATATTGAAAGAATGAGACAGATTTCTAATTTCTTTTATAAAACTAGTGGTATTTATGCTAGATTATGTAAATATATGGCATATTTATATAAATATGATTGGTTTATTACTCCATATATTGAAAATTGTGAAGGGTTACTTGATCAAGATAGCGGTCTAGGTGATGTAGCATCAGTCTAGACTTAGGCAGATAATAAAGCCCGCAAAAAACAATTTGCCAATTTCTTTAAAGTATTAAAATATTTTGAAGCATTTGAAGTAAAAAGATTTTGTGGTGAAGTTGCTCTAAAAGTTATTAGAAATGGTTGCTATTATGGATATTTAATTCCTAGACCAAATAGAATGACTGTTCAAGAATTACCTATTAAATATTGTCGTACTGGTTATAAAGTAGATAATAGACCAGTTGTTTAGTTTAACATGCATTATTTTGATGACTATTTCCATGATGAAAGACAACGGCAAGCAGTTCTTAGAATGTTTCCGCCAGAATTTAAAAAGGGTTATAATCTATATCGTAAGGGTAAATTAATACCAACCTTCCCAGGAGATACTCCAGGCTGGTATTTATTAGATCCTAAAAGTACAATTAAATTTAATCTTAATGATTAGGATTATCCTGCTTTTATTTCTGTTATTCCTGCTATTATTGATTTAGATAATGCTAAGGATTTAGATAGAAGGAAAATGGCTCAAAAGTTAATGAAGATTATTATTCAAAAGATGCCATTAGATAAGAATGGTGATTTAGTATTTGATATTGATGAAGTTGGAGAATTTCATAATAATGCAGTCAAAATGCTGACAAGAGCTATAGGAGTAGATGTTTTAACTACTTTTGCTGATGTTGATGTAGCAGATATGTCAGATAGAGGCACAACTACAACAGTGGATGAACTGATGAAAGTTGAAAGAGCTGTCTTTAATGAAATGGGTACTTCACAGTAGCAATTCAATAGTACTAGTAATACCGCTTTAAATAATTCTATTCTTAATGATGAAGCATCTATGTATAATCTTTTAGTACAATTTGAATCATTTTTAAATTTGATGCTTGAACAATTTAATAAATCTCCTAAGAAATGTTATTATCAAGCACAGTTTTTAACAACTACTATTTATAACTATAAAGAATTAGCAAAGTTATATAAAGAACAAGCACAAATGGGATATAATAAGATGTTACCTCAAGTAGCACTTGGTCAAACTCAAAGTTCAGTATTAGCTAATGCATACTTTGAAAATGATATATTAGATCTTGTTCGTGTATTTGTTCCTCCGCTTACTTCTAATACAATGAACGCGGAAGCGCTACAAGCGCGGTCTGCGGCTACCCGCGGAGGTTCAGGTCAATCAGGGAATAACCCAGAGTCTTCTGGAAAAGGCGCCGGCCGCCCATAGAAAGAAGATAATCAAAAAAGCGAAAAAACATTACAAAATAGAGAAAGTATGTAAGGGGGTAAAAAATGAGTTTAGCGCATAGAAGTGTAGCGACTATAAAAAGTCCATAGTTTATTAATCTTACTCCTCTTGATATTAATCCTTTAATGTCTGCATGTGAAATAAAAGTTTTTTATATTGGAGAGAATCGTAATAAGAGTTTTATTTCTAAAGAAGTTGCTACTTAGATGGCTAAAACTCTTAGAGGTGCTCCTATTGTTGGATATTATAGATCAGATAAAGAAGATTTTTTTGATCATGGAGAAGAAATAACCATTGATGGTGATGGTGTTCATTTTAAAAATAATACTAGGCCATATGGTTTTGTTGCTCCTGATGCCAAAGTCTGGTTTAAAGATTTTGAAGAGGAAGATGGATTTGGAAATTCTGTAATTAGAACTTATTTAATGACTACTGGATATTTATGGTAGGGGCAATTTGAATAGGCTAAAAAAGTTTTTTAGGATGATGGCAAACCTCATTCAATGGAATTAGAACCAAAAAGTTTAAAAGGCCATTGGGCAACAAATCCAAAAAATAATATGGAATTTTTTATAATTAATGACGCAATATTTGAGAAACTCTGTATTTTAGGAGATGAAGTTGAACCTTGTTTTTAGGGTGGTGGAGTCACTGCTCCAGAGATTAGTAAAACTTTTTCTCTTGATGAAAATTTTAAGCATACTCTGTTCACTATGATGAAAGAATTAAAGTATGCTTTAGAAGGAGGCAATACTATGGTGAAAGTAACTGAGCCAGTAAAAGAAACTGAAGTAACTACAGTAGAACCTGAAGTTACAACAGAATTTACTGAAAATCAAGTTAATGAAAATGAGTCTTCATCTAGTGAGCAAGCTCCTGCTTCAGAATTTAAGAAAGATGATGAAGAGGACAAAAAAGAAAAAGAAAATCCTTCTGAAAATAAGGATGATAAGAAGGATGAAGACAATGGCGGAACTTCTGATGATAAAGAAAAAGATTCTGCTGATGAAGAGAAAGATGATGATAAAGATAAGAAGAAGAAATTCACTGTCCTTGAACAGGAATATAAAGAGTTGCAATCTAGTTATGCTTCTTTAAAAGAAGAAGTAGAAGAACTAAGAACTTTCAAGAAAAAAATAGAGGACAAAGAGAAGGACGAACTTATTGAAAGATTCTATATGCTTTCTGATGAAGATAAGAAGGATGTTATTGAACATAAGAGTGAATATTCATTAGAAGAAATTGAATCAAAATTAGCCTTAATTGGTTATAGAAAAGGGGTCAATTTTAATTTAAATACTTCTTCTGAAAATGAAGAATCAAAAGAAGAACAGGAAGATACTCCTGTTGTTACTTTTGATGTTAAGGCAACTGAAGATTCAACAGTTCCAGAATGGGTAAGAGCGGTTGAATCTGCAATGAATAGATATTAATTAGGAGGATACTTAATATGGCTGTAGAATTACAAAGAATAGGCTATGGACAAGTAGAACGTCAGCACATGGCTGCTCCACACAATGGTCAAATCTATGCTCAACTTCCTGCTCTTGACGCTAGTGGTAATCCAATCACTCAGCTTGAAAATGGACAGTTTTTAAAATATGATTATGCGCATGGTAAGGCTACTACTAGTGGGGACATTGAGTGGTTCCTTGTTTATAATGAAGAAAAATTATATGATGAAAGACGTCAGAATCATAAAGATTTTGCTATGAAAGCATCAGATATGTCAGATGGAAAAATCTATCCTAGACTTCTAAGAACTTTTGTTGGTGATATTTTTACAACAAATACTTTTAGAACAGCTAGTACGACTTCTGGAAGTGGTGCAGAAGCTACAACAACTTATGGGGATACTGTGACAGGACCCGATGATGTTATTACAATCCCAAATATTATTGCTGGTGATTATGTAATTATTAATGACGAAGGATGGCTTGAAAAAAGTGATACAAAACCTGTAACTGGTATTGTTTTTCAAGCGATTCCTCATTTTACACAAATGAATCTTAAACAGGGTGAACAAAAACCTGATTATACATTACCTGATGGACAATGGGCTGTAAAGCTTCAGAGAATACAGTAATATAAAGGAGGAAATGACGATGGCTTTAGATAGAAATCAACTTTTAGCATTAGCTAAGGCTACTGCACGTGCTTCATTAAATCCTTCAACTGCGTTCGCTTGGGGCGATAAGAAATTAACATTTGAAGCTCTTAATGAAGTTTTTCAAAAAGAAATGAATGAACTTGCGGGTACATATGCATCATACCGTGAGAATAAAAATACAATTTTTAGACTGATCGAAGAAGGTCTTGATGAAATTCTTCCTGCAAAAGTTATGCAGAATTATGGTCAGTTTGCTGATACTAAGACCTATGCACAGGGTGACAAACCTGTATTCCGTGTAAGAGTTAGTGAATACTCTAAGAAGCGTGCTAAGAGCTTCGTTACAAGAGTAGGTCTTGCTGGTAGATATGAAACATTTAAGCTTGATGGATACACAATGGAAGTCAACATGGCTGCATACGGCGGAGCAGCTGAAATCGGCTTTGAGGAATTCCTTGATGGTCGTATTACAATGGCTGATGTTTATAATTTAGTCCTTGAAGGTCTTGATGAAGTAGTTTATAAAGAAATTGCTAAGGCAATGGAATCACTAGCAGACAGTACAAGTATTCCTAGAGCTAATAAGGTTAAGGGAAATAAATGGAATGAAACAGAGTTCGACCGTTTAATTGCTACTGCTGATGTATATGGAAAGAGTACTATTTATTGTACTTATGAGTTCGCGGCAACTATTCGCCCTGCAAATTCTGGTGACCTTTCTGATGGTATGAAGGAAGATTTATGGAATAATGGTTCTTTCAAGAACTATAAGGGACATACTATTATTGTTCTTCCTCAGAGTTTTGAGGATGCTAAGAATGAAAAGAAAGTTATGGACCCTTCCATTGCTTGGATTATTCCTACTGGAGCAGAAAAACCTGTTAAGGTTGCTTTCGAAGGAAGCTCTGCTGTTAGAGAAGTGGAGAATGATGATTGGTCAAGAGAAATCCAGACTTATAAGAAAATGGGAGTTGCAGTTTATAATATAAATCCTGGTATTTGCGTATTTAAGAATACTTCTCTTACAAGGGATAATTTACCTAGAACTAGTGGCGAACATCCTGCAACTTTTGATTCAACTACAAATTGGTACACACTTCCTGAAGGTTATTAATTTTATTAAGTAATATATTAAAAAAGAACTATAAGGGCTTAAATATTATATAGGTATAATGTTTAAGCCCTTTTTTTACTAGAGATAAAAGGAGTTTTTATAATGGATAGAAATACAATAATTAAAATTTGTAATAGAGATGACGCGGCAGTATTTTATGATATTCCAGAAATGAATGGATTACATAGAGTTTTTCAGCCAAATGAAGTAAAAGAAGTTACGCTAGGAGAACTAATTAAACTATCTTATGAACCTGGTGGAATGGATTTACTTAGAAATAATTTTATTCTCAATAATAAAGAAGCAATTAATATGATTTTAGGTGAGGTTGAACCTGAATATAATTATACCCCAGCTGATATTAAAAATTTATTATTAAATGGTTCTTTAGATGAATTTCTTGATTGCTTAGATTTTGCTCCAGAAGGAGTGATTGAAATTATAAAAAATATGGCAGTTGAGTTACCATTAAATGATGTAGCTAAAAGATAGGCTATTTTAAATAAAACTGGTTTTAACGTAACCAATGCAATTGAAATTAAAAAAGAAGTAGAAGCTGATGTAGAAAAACCTGCGGCCGCTCCTACAAAGAGACGAGTTGTAAAAAAGACTGAGTCTGAGTCTGCCGAAGGAACCAAGGTCCGCCGCGTAAGTAAATAATAATTAGGAGGTGTATGATGAACGAACAAGATTATACACCTTTCTCTGTTGTTTATGACAGTTTTCTTTCAAAAATTACAGATGATATGTATATGGAATTAACTCCTTAGGATACAGATAAGATTTTATAGGAACTTCTAATTTCTGCTTTGCCTAAATTTGAATTTCCAAGACAAAGTCTTGAGTATGAAGATAAGGAAATTGAAGGGGAGTTTGATGAAATAGGAGAGCCATTTACAGCACGGAGTTTTATAAATAAATTAACTCAATAGGAAGTAAATATAATTGCGACTTATATGATTGTAGAATGGTTAGGGCAACAATTAGCTACTATTGAAAATACCCGTATGAAATACAGTGGAAGTGATTTTAAATTTACTTCTCAGGCTAACCATATGCAAAAAATTCTACAATTAAAGAAAGATTATGAGAGAGAGGGATTCCATTTACAGAGATTATATAAAAGACGTAAGAAAGATCCTGAAAGTGGAGTTTATAAATCAACTATTGGTTCTATAATGGAAAAACAACCTAGAGGAGGAACTGGCGCATGGAACAAGTGGTTTTAACTTTAGGAATTTCTATTACTAAGAACGCAATAGATAATAATTTAAAAAGAATTATAAATCAAGTTTATAAATTACTTCCTTTAAGGGAAGAAGGAAAGAATTGGGAAAAACCATTAGAAACTTTAATTGAAGAACTTGCGGGAATGGCTGATTTAATAGATGGCTAGGATGAATTATTCTTTTCTATTTTATGTAAAATGAAAGGATTACTTAGTTTAACTGGAGATTCTGATATGCCTGTATATCGTAGGATTATATTAGAACTTTTAAGTTTACTAGGTGAATTAAAGAGTCATGTCTGCGAGAGATAATATGCGAAAAAGATTTCGGGCCGATTTAAATAAGAATCCTAGCCATAGTTATGATTTCGGTTCAAGTCTTGATAAAATGAATAAACGATTAAGTGTTTTTGGTGGTGAAGACCAATGGACGAGAATGAGATAGGATAAATTAAGAAGTTTAAAAAAGGCTTTATTGGCATCCTATCAAAGAGCAATTGTTCAAAAATATGATGTTAAAAAAGACAGTTTAGTAAATAATATTATTTCTATTATTACTTTACTTCAAGATAATCAAGAGTTAAGTGAAAATCAAAATAATATTTTGAATAAACTTGAAAATTAGTATACTAGTTTAGCTGTTATTACTGATAAATACTCAGCAAGATATATTCAAGCTTTAGAAGAAATTGTCGATTCTTTAACTTCCACGGCTCCTATGTTTAAAGCTTTAATTAATCACGATAAATTAAAAGTTGATTATGAAGATAAAATTATTTCAATTCCTTTTAGGGAAGCACCGGAAGACAGCGAAGAATAGATAGATACTGATTTTCATAATGGGACTGTTTTTAAATGGGTCCATGGTAATAAAGAAGAGTGGACCCCTGATACTTATTGGATCGTTTATATGCAATATTCTGAAGAAACTGCTTATTTTAGGGCGGAGATTCGTAAAGCCGACGAATAGATTTAGATTATTGTGATAGATGATGAAGGTAATGAGAGTACAGTTAGTTATAGAGGATGGATGACGGGGCCAAATGAAACCACTGCTCTTTGGAATACAAAACGGGGTGTTGTTTGGAATGATATGAACTATACTAAATTATTATATATAACAAAAGATGAAGATACATTAGCATATTTTCAACGTTTTGATAGAATAATAATTAATGGAAAACCTTGGGAAGTTCAAGCTTATAATGAAAATTATAGTACAAGTAAAACGGGAGATTTTAGTTCAGGTATTATAAGAGTGGCGTTAAAAGAAACTTATACTTCTACGGAACAGTTTGTTAAAGAGATGAAAGATGCGGAAGCCGCTCAGATCTAGGCGGAGACTGCCTATGATGCAGAACATACCTAGGCTAGAATTGATGGACCGACCGCCGCACATCCTTTCGATATATTAATATATAAAGCTAAGAATTATTAGGGTACGAGAGATTGGTTTGTATCAGACACTTCTCTTGTTAAAGTATTAGATTATAATGAAAATACTTTAAAACTTCAAGTTATTGCTAGAGAAGCTAACAAAGATGGTTTTCAAATTGGATATGGATAGGATATTATTCAGATTCCTATTGAGCCATTATGAGATAAAAGGAGTTTATTATGCGTTATGATTTAATTTCAACAAAAAAGATTTTTTCTCCTTTCTTCTCTTGTCCATAGGACATTAATAAATTTTTAGAAATCCTTTTTGTGCAAAATCGTCCATACAGTAATATGTTGAAACGATTATTAATAATTAATTCTCCAGATTGTTTAGATCCTGCTAAGGATGAAGAGTATAATGCTATTGTTGATAAATATACAGTTAAGAAAATGATTGAAGATGGATATATTCGATTAAATCCTAAAATTGCTCGTGGGACACATGAAGAAATTAAAAGTTATATAATTATAACTCAAGATAATTTTTCTCAGAATAAAAAATCTACATAGTATCGTGACTATATAATTAATATGGATATTGTTTGTTATAATGATGCATGGGTATTAGATGGATTAAGAGTTCGTCCTTTGATGATATGTGGATATATTGATGGAATTTTAAATAGTCTTTCAGATGAATCAAAAGATTCTTTTAAGAGTTTAGTTTCAAGAATTAAATTAACTGGTATTGGTTATTATAGATTTTTAGGTTGTAATCTCGTTGTTTTAAATGAAGATATATCTATGTATACCTTATCTTATTTGGGATAGCATTTTACAGAAGATCTAGGAGAATTTTAGGTTGATTGAAAAAATTGCTTTGTTATCTAAACGAGATATACCTTATGAAGCAGCATAGCTTATTATCCATCAACCTACTATAAAGTAGATTTCTTATATTGGAGAAAATAATTTTTTTAAAGGATGTCAATATTTGAATTTTTCTAAAAATAGTCTTTAGATAAAGGACAAAATTAATTTAGAAAATGTTTCAGATTTTGAGATATTAATGACGATATTAAAGAATAAAGATTCAACTGTTTAGGAAGCTAAAATTTGTTTACAAGAAATCTTTTTATTAATATTTCCAGATTATAAAACAGTCTTTCTTCCCACTAGTATATTATTTTCACGTAAAACCTAGGATGGTTTTGAAGAACATTCTTTAACGAAAGAAAATTTCGAGGGTTTTAAAAATATTGTGTCAGAAATGTTTTGTTTGAAATATATACAAGGTGAGAGTGGACAGGGAGATTATAATCCTGGAGGGCCTCAAGCGAGAGCTTTAGTAAAAAAGTTTCAAGAAAGACAAGCTAAATTAGCTAAACTAAAAGGAAAAACTGATAAGACTTCGATTGAAGTTTTGTATCGTTATATTTCTGTGTTGGCGGTAGGTTAGCATAAAGATATAAATTAGTTAATGAATTATTCTTTATATCAATTAGTAGATTAGTTTCGGCGTTTTAAAATGGCAGATGATTATGAAACTGTCTTTAAACTAAAACTAGCTGGAGCTAAAGATGTTGAATCCGTCCCTCATTGGATGGGTGATTTAGATGACAAATTATAAGGAGGATACACACAATGAAATTTGGTGTAAGAGAATGTGCAAATATTGTATTCCGTGCAAAGCAGGAAACAAAAATTGGTACAAATACATTCCACGTTGGTCAACCAGTCCTTTATATTGATACAGCAACAGCATCTTCAATGGAGCAGGCTTCTACTTCTGTGTATGCACAAGGTGGTAGAGGTAATGCAAGATTAATCGCATGGGAAGGTGATAAGACTCTTACTTTCACTTTAACTGATGCTCTTATTTCTCCTGTTTCACTTGCTATGCTTTCTGGTGCTGGATTAGTTAAGGAAGCTGGTAAAAATGTACATGTTCATGCTACAACTAGAGCAACTATGACTATCGATCAGAGTGGTAGTGGTGTAATTGATTTAACAGATGCTCTAAGAACTTTTGGTCCTGTTACAGGAGCTACTCAAGTTACTGTTGATGCTGGTACAGATGCTCCTATTTTTATTATTTTAACAGAAGATGATGGTTCTATTACCGGTGATATTATTACATCTGCTTCTAATATTGAATTTGCTTATGATAATAATGGTAAGGGTATTTTAACTATTCCTACTCCTAAGAAAAATAATACAGGAGATGCTATTACAACTAGTATGAACGTAATGGTAGATTATTATGTAATTAAGAAAGCAGAAACTGTTTCTGAAATTCAGATTACAGCTGCTGACTTTGCTGGTTATTACTATGTTGAAGCTGATACACTATTCAGAGCACAAGCTACTGGTATTGATATGCCTGCTAACTTAACATTCCCTAATGTTAAAGTTCAGTCTGGATTTACTATTTCAATGTCTGGTACTGGTGATCCTTCTACATTTGATTTTACAATGGATGCTTTCCCTGGATATACTTATTTTGATAAGTCTAAGGAAGTTCTTTGTGTAATTCAGGTTGTTGAAGATAGTAATGCGGCTGCTTCTGAAGGACATAGTGTAATGTTAAGCAATGATGCTAGAGAACATACTGGTCCTTTAATTGGAGACAGTGATATTGGACAGCCTACTGGCATTTGATGAATGAAATGAATTAAATGGGAAGGAAATGAATATTTCCTTCCCTTTTTTTGTGTTTGTGGAGGTGGTTGGAAATGGCAGAGATACAAGAAATTTTAGCGGATTATTTATCAAAAGGTATACAAGATATAAAAAAAGAAGATTTTTAGAATATTAAAAAAGAATTTTACAGATTAAGTAAAAAAATTGAAGAAATGAATATTGAATTAACTTTTTTATATAATACAGATAGATGGTATTATTTTCTTAATGACACAGAGATGAATGATGTTACTAAAGAATATATAATTAGCAAAGATGAAAAAAATGAAAAACAAAGAAAAATAAAAGAAGATTAGCTTTTAAAATAGGCTTTATTAGGTTATGAATTATTTCAAATGTTTAGAGAAATTTTAACAAGATAGAATATTTATTATTCAATAGGAGCTTTAGGTAAAAAAAGTTTAGTAACAGGGAGTTTTACATATAATTAGTTAAAAGAAGGAAATTTTTTAGCTATAGAGGCGCGTTCTTCTGGATATGCAATTAGATTAAAAGCAAGCCAAAAAAAGATAAAAAAAGAATCATAGAAAAATAAAAATTTTTCAAATTTTGAAAAATTTGTAGAAGGAAGAAGTACATTGTTTTCTGAAGTTTATGCTTTTTATAAAAATGAACGTTTAGATAAAAATTGGAAAGTAGGTAATAAAGGAAATTTTTATGAAGTATATAGATATTTATATTTATTACATAATAGAAATAATAATTTTAAACCTTCTATAGAAGAAATAAAAAATGCCTTTTCTAAAATCTTATCCAACGTAGGTTCTTAGAATTCTTTTGCTCATGGTGGAGATATAGGATTATAGCAAGATAAACTTAGTAATGCTACCTTTTTAGATATACAAACTTTATCTAATATTTTATTAAATACTGCAAAAGCTATTTAGGAAAGCATCTCTTTAGATAATAAAGAAATTATTTTAAAACAAATAATAAATCAAAGAGTAGACGATAAAATATTAGAAGAAGTAACTTCTTTTATAAGTAAAAATTTACATGCTAATTGACAAAATCTAAAATTTATGTTACAATAAAAATAAGAGTTAAAAAGGAGGTATGACATATGTTATACAAAGATTTAAATTTAAAAGTAAAAGACCAAATTGAAACAATTTCAATCCAAGGACAAGATATTAATGTATTTCAATATCTTCCAGTCCGTGATAAAAATGATTTAGTTCAAATTGCACTTCAAAATTCAAGAGAGAATGGGGTCATAAATGAAATTAAACTTGAAATATATTTTAATATTTATATCGTTTATTTTTATACTGATCTTGTTTTTAGCGAAGAAGAAAAGGCGGACCCCGGTCAATTGTATGATGAACTCTAGAGTAATGGTATTTTAACTAGAATTCTTGGAGCAATAAATTAGGATGAATATAATAATCTTGTAGATTATTTGGAAAAAATGAGAACTGCTCAAGATGCTTATGAGAATAGTGCGGCCGGTGTTATTAAGATGTTTATCTAGGATCTCCCGAAGAATGCAACGGAGGCCGCAGAATTATTAAAAGATGTAGATTTAAGTAAATATGAGTAGGTTAATAAATTTGCTGAGGCCGCGAATGGTGGCAGACCTATCTCAGATTCTCTTTCTGATATAATTTCTTCTACTCCAAAGCCTAACACTACAATTCATAAATAATAAAATTCGGACTAAAATGATTAATTTATAATGTCTTCTTTATAATAATATATAAAGAAGGCATTATTTTTTTTATTTTAAAATGAAGGAGGGATGAAGATGCCTAGTACAAAAAATGGTGGAAATATTAAATTTGGTATTGATTTTGAAGCGAATCAAGCCAGTTTAAATAAATTAAAGAAATCCCTTTAGGATTTACAGAAAATTAAATTGGGTGATTTTAAAGGAAGTGCTAAAGATTTAGATGAGATGCAATAGACTGCAAAGAAAGTTCAAATTGCTCTTGAAAAAGCTTTTAATCCAACTTTAAACACTACTAATGTAAAGACTTTTCAATCTGAATTACAAAAAACAGTTGGAAGTATAGACCAAGTTTATAATAAATTGAAATTAGCTGGTCCACAAGGAGAAGTTGCTTTTCATCAAATGGCAACAGAAGTTCTTACAACTAATTTAAAATTAAAAGAAACTAATAGTTTGATAGACAGTATGGGTAAAACTATGGTTAATACTGTGAAGTGGGGAATTGCTTCAAGTATTATGAATACTTTTACTCAAAGTGTACAAGGCGCTTTTCAATATGTACAGAGTTTAGAAAGATCTTTAACAAATATTAGAATTGTTACAGGTGATTCTACAGAAAAAATGGCACAGTTTGCTGAACAGGCAAACAGATCTGCACAAGCATTAGGACGTAGTACATTAGATTATACAAAAGCATCATTAACGTTCTATCAACAGGGTTTAAATGATGAGGATGTTCAAGCTAGAACAGAAGCTACTTTAAAAGCACAAAATATTACAGGTGCTGGACAATAGATGGCAGATTATTTAACTGCTGTTTGGAATGGTTATAAAGTAGCAAATGAAGAAGCTGAAGTCTATGTTGATAAGTTAGCGGCAGTCGCTGACTCTAGTGCATCGGACATGAGTTAGTTAGCTATTGCTATGTCTAAAGTTGCATCAACTGCTAATACAATGGGTGTTGATATTGATCAATTAAATGCTCAAATTGCTACTGTCGTTGCTACAACTAGACAAGCTCCTGAATCAGTTGGTACTGCATTTAAAACTATTTATACTCGTATGAATGATATTAAGACCGGTGCTGAAGATGCAGAAGTTAGTCTTGGTAAATATTCAGGGATAATGGCTTCCCTTGGTTTTAATGTATTAGATACAACAGGTCATCTTAGAGATACTGGCTAGGTCATGGAAGAGATTGGCGGCCGCTGGCAAGATTTAACTAGAGAGCAACAAATTTATCTTGCTCAAACTATGGGTGGTCAAAGACAGGTTAACCAATTAATGGCTTTATTTGATAACTGGACTACTTATAGTGAACTGTTAAATACTTCATTAGAATCTGAAGGTACTCTTGCAGAGAAAAATGCTCGTTATATGGAATCTCTTGGCGCTAAGATGGAACAATTAGGAGCAGCAGGAGAAAGGGTTAAAGATGCTCTTATTAATGAAAATGAGTTAAAAGGCGGCGTATAGGCTTTAACCAATCTTGTTAATTTAATGGGTAGTTTTATTGAAAGTATTGGTGGTGGAAGTACTGCTTTATTAGCTTTTGGTGCTTTAGCTACACAAGTTTTCCAAGATACTATTGCTAGATAGATTAATAATGTTATTACTAATATTCAAAATAGAAAAAATAATGATGCAATATTAAAAGCAGACGTTGAAAATACTATAGATTTTGGAGAAAGTCAAGGTTATAAAGAAGGAGTTATAAATAATCTTATAGATAGAAAACAAGCTATTCAATAGTATTATGATATAATGTCTGAGGGTGAAGTTAATACTTATAATAATATTATAAAAACAGTAGCAGCAGCTGAACAAGAATCTGTTGTATTAGAAAAAAGAAAAGAAGTAGCAGAAGCTTTTTATAATACTTTTGGTCAAAATAGTGGGTATAATCCTTTTGATAAAGATAGTTTTGATGATATAAATACAGCACTGGGATCAGCCGTTTAGGATTTAAAAGTATTAAACGATCAAGTTCAAGATTTATCTAAAAAAGAAATAAAACCTGACTCAAAAGAATTTTTAGATACTTTAGAATTAGCTAAAGAAAAAATACAGGATCTTTTTAAAGGTAGTGAAACTCAATTAACAGGGTGGCAACCTTTTATTGATAAATTAAAAGAACTCCAATCTCAAAGTACTGTCACAGAACAAGATTTAAATAAAATAAAAAATACTTTTGGAACTGTTATAAAACAAGCAGAATACACAACAGGAGAAGCCGGACTTCTTCCTTAGATAAGTCAACAGGCAGAAATGGCTGAAGCTAAATTAAGAGCAGCTGTAAGAGAATCTGAGAATTTCCAAAAACAAATATAGCAACTTGCTTCTGTACGTACTTTTACTCAAACTATCGCTGGAATTGGTCAATTAACGACAGGAATTAAATCTTTGACTAATTTAACAAAAGTTTGGAAAAATGAACATTTATCTGCGGGAGAAAAAATTTTACAAACTTTTACAAATTTAAGTATGACACTTCCAATGCTTATTAATGGTTATTCTAAAGTGACTTCTGGAATAAAAAATTTTGTTTCAGGTATCCAAATGCAAATTTTAGCAACGGAAGCAGATACAAAAGCAATATATGAAAAAGCTTTTGCTCAAACATATAGCACAACTGGAAATTATGCAGAAGCAGTTAGTGCAGGTAAAGCTGCATTAGCATAGGAAGCTCATTCGATTAGTTTAGATAAAGTAATAGCAAAATTATATGCTTCTTATGGCGCTGCCTTACCTTATGTAGCTATATTAGGGGTTTTAGCAGGAGCTATTTTCCTTGCATATAAAGAATGGAACAAAGAAGCTGATGCTGCTAAAAAAGCAAGTGAAGTAGCTGCTGATACTAAAAAGACTTATGATGATTTAAAAACATCTTTAGATAATGTTAAATCTGCTCTAAATGATCTTCATTCTGCCGAAGATAATTTAAATGATTTAACAAAAGGTACTCAGGAATGGCGAGATGCATTACAGTAGTGTAATGATAAAGTTCTTGAATTAATTTCTAACTATCCTGAATTAGCTCAATATGTAACTAATGAAAATGGTCAATTAAAATTAAATGCGGAAGGTGAACAGGCTTATCTAGACCAATTACAAGCAGGAGTCCAAAATGCACGAAATGCTAGTTATATAGCAAGTAGTAATTCTAGAGAAGCCGATATTAAAGCGGCGGCCGCAGATATTGGACATAATTCTACATATGGTATTAATACAGCTGGTCAAAGCGGCGGATATGTGAGTGCAGAATAGGTAAAAACTGTTGTTTAGGCTATTGATAAAGTAATTGGAGAAGGGGCTGATTTAACAGGTGGTTTAAGTGGACTTGCTGATAAGATTGTTGATTAGACAGGTCAAAGTAAAGAATTAGTAAGTGCTATTTTATCTAATGAAGATGCTGTCCTTCAGTTAAGAACTCAACTACAACAAAATGAAACTGCTGATAAATTAATGTATGAAACTATGGCACAAGGCGCTTTAGCTGATAATTCTACTTTTAAAGGTATGGATGAATTAGGCCAACAAGTAGCTAGTGCTATAGGTGGAGCTGATTTAGAATCTAAAGTATAGCAAATTGAAGCTGATTTAATGAAAACTATGACTGATGGTATTGCCGTTTGGTCAGGATCAAGTAATTAGCAAGTTAAAGAAATTTTAAATAAATTGAATGATGCTCAAGGTACTAATTGGAAATTAGATTCTAATGCTGTTAGAGGAACCGATTCAAATAGAACTTTTGCTTTTTTAGATTAGGCCGGTTAGCTTCATACATATACTAAAGAACAAATAGCATCTACCATTGCTGCTAAACAAGCACTAGAAGATTTGGGAGCTTCTGCTGAAGATGCTTCTAAAGTGTTAGCAAGTATTGATAGTAAAGTTTCTGATACTGCAAAAGACGCTGTTAAACAATGGGCTTCAGGCCAAGATATGACTTCTTTAACTCGTAATGGTTTAGGAGATTTACAAGGTCAAAATTTAACAGATATATTTAATGAGGATGAATTAAAATCTTTAGCAGAAGTTCGGAATATTGATATTGAATAGACAGGTTGGCAAGATAAATTACAACAAGACTGGGATAAATCTTTATAGTATATTTCTTCTGCTTTTGATAATGTAGCAAAAGATGCTTCTAATACTGTTCAAACAGCTTTCGGTAATATAAAAAATAATGATAGTATTAAAAATGCTTCTTTAGAATTTCAATAGATGGTTGTTGAAGATATGCAAAAAGCCTTTGATAAAGGTGGAAAAAATAGTTTAGATCAAATTTCTAAATTATATGGAGAGCAAATTCAAGATTTTGAAAAATTTGATTCTGTTATAAAAGATTTTGATTTTTCAAAAGGAGCAATAGCTCTTGGAGATGCATTAAAAGAAGCAGGAGCTGCTACAGATATATCAACATAGGCATTATAGGCTTATATAAAGATACAATAGTAGTAGGCAAAGACCTTATCTCCTGAAGGAACTTATGCAGCTGTTCATGAAGTTACGGATAAAGTTAAAAAACGTGGAGATAAAATAGATGCTAACCAAGCTGCTGTTTTAACAGAGGCTGGAGTTAATGTAGATTCTTTCTTTGTAAGACTATTAGATGGAAGTTATAAATTAATAACTAGCATAGATGCTTTTCAATAGCATATTAACAATGTAACAGTTTAGCCTTTTAAAGCTAAAATGACTGAACTTCAGGCTCAAATAGATGGTATTCATACTTTTGAAAATGGAGCATATTCTTCTAAGAATATGGATATTGAAGAGTTTTCAAGTGCAGCAGGTAATGTTACTAATATTGCAGGAACGGATGCTCAAGTTGTTACCGGACAGGATACAGATAAATTACGTGCTCAAGTTGAATTTCTAAAAATAGTAGGAGAAGAAGATAGAGCTATTTCATAGGCTGAAGCGGCTATTAATCAAGAAAGAACTTTAGGGGCTGAATATTTACAAAGAATTTCTGCCTTAATAAAAAAACACGCTGATGATTATAAAGATCTTTCTGAAATAGAAAAGCAACTTCTTGAATAGGCAAATGCTGTTCAAGATTCAATTTCAAATACTCTTAAACCTCCTCTTGATTAGGATGTAAAAGGAGAAACATGGGAAAATTTAACTTAGCACTTAGCAGACTATGCAGATCAAATTGATGGAGTAAGTGCTGATCTAAAAGATAATGCTTAGGCTGCTGGAGATGTTGCAGAAGCAATCTTACGATACGATAGCGCACTTGGAAAAGTTAAAAAGAATTTTGATGGTTGGCTAGAAAGTTTATCATCAGATTCTATTGCAGATCATGCTGAAATAGCAGAAGAATTAGAGAATGTTTATTCAGATTTATTAGACTTACCTTTTGATAATGTTTTATCGGATGACTTTTTACAAAATGTAGATAATTTAAATTTACTTAAATAGGCTGCTAATGGAAGTGAATAGGCTTATAGAGAATTACAAGAAGCTGCTGCTCAAGATATTTTAGCTCAAGTAGGATTAGATGATTCTCAATTCTATATAGATAAAGATGCTATTGAACAATCTTTATATCAATTAACAGGACAAGAATGGGATGATATAGAGATTGGGGCTTCTTTAGATGATGAAGCTTTTTTAAATGAATTAACTAATATGGTCAATGCGGCTGGAATGACAGCTGAACAAGCTACAGATTATCTGGCTTCTATGGGAGTAGATGCAGAAGTTATTGAACATGATACTACTGCAACAGAAAATCAAACCGCAATAGGTTATCGTCCAGTTGAAACAGGACCTCAGACTTTTACAGATACAGTTAGTTATTTTGGCCCTGATGGACAAATTCAAACTGGTCAAGTACATTATGCAGCAACAGGATATAGTTATGAAGCAATCCCTATAGAAAATCAAGCAGAAAAACAAAACAAATCCTTTTCTTTAGAGGTAAAATCTGCTAAAAAAGCTTCTGGTGGAGGTTTTAAGTATAGAAATGCTTCTGCTGGAAATAAAGGCGGAGGTAAAAAAGGTGGCGGTGGCAAAAAAGGTGGCGGAGGTGGCAGCGGTAAAGCCAAAGAGCCTAATAAAGCTAAAGGTGCTACCAATAAAGCTGATCGTTACCGCAATAATACTGTTAAAGCTAATAAACTTGCTAATTAGATGACAAAACTTCAAAAATAGCAAGAAAGATTAACTGGTAAAGATTCTCTTAAAAACCTATAGAAACAATTAGAAATTCTTGAAAAACAAAAGGAAGTTATTAGAGAACGTTTAGGTCTTCAAAGAGATGAACAAAATGAGTTAGCTAATAATCTTAAGAAATATGGTGCTACCTTTGATAAAGATGGTACTTTAAATAATTATTTTGTTACTCATGATAAAATCTTAAAAGAATATAATGATAAAGTTGCTAAATGGAATCAAATGACTGCAGAGCAACAAGAGAGTAATAAAGATTATTTGAATAATGCTAAGGAAATAATGGATCAAGCCTTTAAAGACTTAGAACGTTATGATAAACTTCAACAAGAGATAGCTAAGACTCAACAAGAGCAGATAGATAAAGTTCAAGAACAAATTGATTTAAAGGTTAAATAGCTTGATTTGAAGATTAAGGCGGAGCTTGATTTATCCAAGGCTAAGCGAGATTGGAATAAATTCCAGAAAGATATTGTTAATGAAATTAGAGATGACGATATATTAGGACTAAATAGGTTTAGATTTGCGGACCTTGCTTCTTATTATAATGACGCGGGAACCGGTTCAATCCAGAATTTGACTGACCGCCTGAAGGAAGTAATGGGAGATGAAAATGGAATTTTCTCTGGTTCATATTTAACATAGCAACTAGCCAATATGTCCATAACAGACCGGGCCGCGCAATTAGAAAAGATTAAAGAAATCTTCGATGATTTACAAGATTAGATGGAAGGTTTCAAAGAGATTGCCGATGAAATTAAGGAATCTATCTTTGATGCTATTGATGCTGCTCAAGATGCTTTTGATGAACAGATGGATGAATATGAATACTTAGGCGATTTAATTGATCATAATATGAAAATTACGGAGATGTTCTTTGGAGATGAAGCATATGATCAAATGGCTAAGTTCTATGATAGAATTGAAGAGAATAATAATGCTCAATTAGATTTCCTTGCAAAACAAAAAGATTTATGGTATAGCCGTATGGTAGAAGAATAGGCTCGTATGAATCAACTTGCTCAGACTCAAGGAACAGATTCTAACCTTTATAAAGAAGCGAGAGATAGATTTGAAGAATATAAGAAGCATTGGATGGACACTGTAAAAGATTTAAATTCTACTGTTGAAGATGCTCTTGATAATATCATGGACAAGTATAATAATACTATTAATGGAATTCTTGCTAATTTTGAATTGAAGCTTGGTAGTGGTCATACTTTAGATGATATTGGAGATGAATGGGATATATTAAATGATCAAGCAGACAGATACTTTGATAAGATTAATGCGGCATATGAAATTGATAAATTAGAAAATGCTTTTAACGATGCTATTAATGATAATGATGGGGATATAGCTGCTCAACAATCTTTAAATGATTTAATGGAACAACAATTAGCTTATTTAAGAGATAAAGAAAGATTAACTCAGTATGATGTCGATAGAGCTAATGCATTACTTCAAATTGAAATAAAACGTTTAGCTCTTGAACAATCTCGTTCTAATAAAAATAGATTAAGATTAAGAAGAGATTCTCAAGGTAATTATACATATCAATATACAGCTGATACAGAAGCTATTAGTAAAGCTGAACAAGAATTAGCAGATGCTCAAAATAGTTTATATAATAGTGATAAGGCGGCCTATGTGGATAATTTAAGTGATATTCAAAAGTCTGCTGAAAACATTAAAAATAAGTTAGAAGATATTTGGACGGATGAAAATTTATCTAAAGAACAAAAACTTCAAAAAAGTTATGAGTTAGAGAAATATTACGGGGATCAAATTAATAAATTATTAGAAGATAATGCCAATATAAGAAATAATTTGATTCAATCTAGTTCAGAATAGTTAGCAAAAATTTATGGAATTAATATAGAACAGTTCAAAGCATTAACAGATGAAGAACAGATAAATATCTTAAAAGATTTAATTCCTCAAGCGGGTTCTTATTTATCTAAGATGACTGAAGGATTAATTGGACAAGGTGGAGTTGGAAAATTATTTGAAGATTCTATTAATAGATTTTTATAGGCTGAAGATGAACGAATTAATAGTATTGCAGAAATTGAAAAGAATGGCCAAATTAGTTTTGAAGATATTATTAATGATACAAATACCGTTATTGGACAAGCAGAACAATTGTTAGATAATAATGAAGCCTTAATTAATAGTTATGAACAAGAATTAAAAGCAGTACAGAATACAATAAATGGAGTAAATGAATTAATTCAAACTTACGAAAGAGCTAAACAAGTAGCGATTTAGGCTGCTACTGCGGCAAATGATTTATTAATTAGTAATGATGCAGAAACTACTGGAAGTTCTTTAACACAGGAACGAGCTGCTCAAAATGTAAATGATAATGTTCTTAATACCTGGATATCAAAAGATAATTCATATGGAGATTTATCAAACTTTACTCCTTATTCTCCAAATTGGCATAGTTCAGATTATGCAGCAATATTAGGTAGTTCAAATGTTAATTTAGCAGATTTAGCCGCTTATCAAGAGGCTTTACAGAATACAGGTAGTGCTACTGATAATATTATTGACCAAAGTAAATATACTCCTATTAATGTCAATAGTATATTAGATACTATATAGTCTAATGTATCCCATATAAATGATATATTGGGATCACTTTATGCTGAAAGTTCTAACTATTATGAAAATGCTTTAAATAAAGCAAAAGATATAGAGAGAGCTATTATTGCTAATCAAACTGTACATATAGATGCGGACTTCCCTAATGCTAGAGATGTTTCTAATATTATAGATGCTATTAATAATTTAACTTTAGTAGCTGCTCAGAAAGCGGGAAAGATTTGAGATTAAGCTGTGGGGGCTAATGCCCCCACAGTATATAAAAAGGAGGGATTATTAATGTTAAATAATTCAAACCAAATATCTGAAGCTATACTAAATGCGATTGATATAATTTCAGATAAAAAAATATCTAAAGCGGAGTTTTCTTCAACGATACAAGGTACAATAATTGATTGTAAAGATGCTTCTTTAGGTAAATATTTAGTAAAATATCAAGATAGTTTACTAGAAGCATATTCAACTTCTCCTTCAGTAACTTACAGTAAAGATAGTTTGGTTTATATTTTTGTTCCAGATGGGAATTTAAAAGAATATAAAGTTATTTTAGGAACAACTAAACAACTAGGTACAAATTATATTGAAGAGTTTACTGGTGAAGAATATTTTGACGCGGGAGAAAATTTTATTTCTAGTGACTATACAATAGAAATGAGTTCATATTAGACTAAATAGTATGTACTTTTTAATAGAAATGGTGAAAATAATATTATTACTTTATCTGATAATATAGCTAATGAAATTAGAAATGCAAATTATTTAAAAATGACTGGTACGGTTCAGACTGGATTGTCATATGATCAAAAAAGAAATGGGCATTATGGAATTAGAATAACTTTAATAATGAAGAATAGTGCCACTGGCGTTGAAGAACCTCAAGATTATTATTTTGATAATAATAACTTCTTTGGTAATCCGTATGAATACACAATAGCATCTAATCAGACTGTATCTTGTTAGATTGATAGTGATAACTTTGTGGCGGTCGACCGTGTTGTATGTTTTGTCTAGGATTTCCCGAATCAGGTAGAGTAGGGGGAGGAACCACCGGCCGCAGATATATTTATTTATAACTTTGCAATAAATGGAAGTTATAAACTAAGTGATAGTGAAAAATCTTCAGTTGCTATTGTTTTAAAAGCGGAACGTGGTTATACATTTGGTAAAGATTCTAGTGATAATGATACTCGTCCTATTGTTGCTAATCTTAGAGTAAAAACGAGAGAAGTAAATTTAGAATAGCAAAATGTTCAAATTTATTGGTTTATACAAGATTTGAAGATAACTTCTCGTAGTCCATAGTATTTAAATTATGGTGGTATGGGATGGAGATGTATTAATGAAAAAGTTATTTCTGATAATGAAACACCAAATAGATTTAATCCTTCTCCTTCTATTGAAATAAAGAAAGAAGATGTTGCTTTTTCTAAGCAAACAAAGTTTAAATGCGTGGCTGTATATGATAATAAATCTTATTCTAAATAGTTTTTAATTTTTAATCAAGGAGCAACTTATGAAGTTACATTAATTTCTTCTGAAGGAACATCTTTCCATCATTCAGCTGGGCATCCTAATCTTATTTGTCAAGTCTGGAGCGAAGAAGATGGAGAAAGAACAGAAATAACTGATTAGGAAAATAAGATTTTTAAATGGCAAGTTTGTAATTATCAAAATAAAACAATAGATATAATAGAGGATGATGTTTTATATGCAAAGGCTTTAAAAAATAGAGCAGAAATTGAAGATGTTGTTGGAGTTGAAACTTATTGGAATTATACATGTGAAGTAGATGGATATTATAATGATTTTGAACTTTCAAAACAAGATGGTCTTAAAACATATAAATAGTTTTATGATTTATATAATGAAATTGTATCCAGTTATGAGAATAACCAACATTTAAAAAGAAATGTTTTATATAATGTAAATCTACAAGAAATTATTAATTCTAGTACTTTTAGATGTTCATGCTATGAAAAGAGAGATAATGATATTTAGCAATTAATTGGAACTGCTTCTATTGAAATTAAAAATACTCCCGCTTCTTCTAATGGATATGTATTAGTAATAAATCATGGGGATCAAACTTTTCTTTATAATGAAGAAGGTGCTTCTTTACATAGTAATGCTATTGATGAACCCTATCAACTTTTTGATTTATCTTATACATTATATTATAATGGAAATGAAATAAAACAAGAAGATTTACAGAATGGAACTACTGTAACTTGGAAAGTTCCTATTGAAAATACCATGTTAGATATGGGTAATAATGAATATATTATTGATACTGAAAATAATTTACCGATAGGTATTAAAAATACATATGATAATAATTTAAGTAATAATGATATTTACTTAATAATGCAATATAAAGATCAAACTTTTATTACAAAAACTAATTTTACTTTTAGTAAGTAGGGATAGAATGGAACTAATGGTACAAAATATCAATTTAAATTAAAAGTAAAAGATGATAAAGAACCTGTTATTGTCTATAGAAATGGATAGTGGGAATCAGATAATTTAATTATTGAACCTTAGTTATGGAACAATGGAGTAAAAACAGAAATTAATGGTATTTTAAATTGGAAAATTTTAAAAGATAATTTAAATAAAGATCAATATTCAATGTTAAGTAGTGATTTTAAACCAGTAATTTAGGAAGGTAGTAATCTAAAAGATAGATAGTTTAATTTAGAAAAGCCTTATATTCGAGAGGGGTTATCTAATATTATTGAAGCATAGTATTCTAATGGTTATAAATATTATGCGGATTTACCTATTTCATCCATAATACAACGAGGTATAAATGAATATAAAGTAGTTATAAAACCCAATACGGGATTTAGATATGTTACTTATCAAAATGATGGAACTAAACCTTCTTATAAAAAAGGCGATCCATTTGAAGTAAACATTTATAAAATAATTATAAATGATATTGAAGAAGAAGTTACTAATTATCAAAATGAAGGATTTACTTATGAGTGGGAAGTTCTTCCAAGAGAAAGTAAATTATTATAGATTATTTCAGAAAATGATAAAAATATTTGTACTGTTGTTCCTGTTAATGTATTTACAAAAGGGAATCAAGTGGATAACGCTTTATTACTAATAATTAAAAAAGAGGATGAACCGTTTGCACAAGTCCATATCCCAATCCATTTTATGTTAAACAGATATGAAAATAGAGCTTTGAATGATTGGAGCGGAACTGCTATTGAGATAAATAACGAGGATGGATACATATTAACTCCTCAAGTTGGTGCTGGTAAAAAGAATTAGGATAATAGTTTTACTGGTATTATTATGGGATAGACTAAAACAAATGATGGAGATTAGACTGGATTATTTGGGTATGCGGCCGGTGCCCGCAGTATTTTTCTAGATGCTAATACTGGCAATGCCTAGTTTGGTTTAGCTACTAAAGGTCAAATTAAAATTGATGTAGATGGGCCTGCTACTATTAAATCTAGTGACTATCCTGGGGCAGGCATGTAGATTCAATTTTCAAATGATCCTCACATTAAATTTGGTTCAGGTAATTTTGAAGTTAGTCCTGAAGGTCATATTCATGCTGTTGGAGGTGGCGATATTGCAGGATGGCAAATTGGTAATGATTCTTTATCTAAAGGATATGTTACATTAAGTTCTAATAATAATAGCCCTACTAATAAAGCTATTAAAGTTACCGATGGCAATAAAGATATATTTTCTGTTGATTATCGTGGTTATTTACATTCAGAGCAAGGTGATATTGCAGGTTGGACTATTGAGCCAAATAGATTATTTAAAAATAATGTAGGTATGGCTTCTACTGGAGAGCATGCTTTTTGGGCAGGAGATAGTTTTTATGTAAATCATAATGGAACATTACATTCATCTCAAGGTGATATAGGTGGATGGCAAATAAAATCAGATAGATTAGAAAAAAATAATGTAGGTTTATCTCCTGCTTATACTACTAATACACCTAATGCTTTTTGGGCAGGAAATGTTTTCCATGTAACTCATAGTGGTTATTTATATGCTAAAAATGGTGAAATTGGTAATTGGAGATTTGGTAATAATGGATTATATGGAGGAGGAAGTGCTTCTACATATAATGGAAATAATAGTGGAGTTTATGTTGGTGCAGATGGTATAAGATTAGGAAGTACCTTTCATGTAGATCCAAGTGGACGTTTATATGCTAGATCAGGAAATATTGGTAGTTGTACAATTACTAACGGTGGATTAAGTGGGAATGGTTGGTATATAGATGGAAGTGGAGCAGCTAAATTTACTGATGTTATAATAAATGGTGCTAGTGTAACGAGAATGATGACAGCAACTGGTTCTGGTGGTATTTCTGGAGGAGGAAGCTCTATAGGTAGTGGAGGAGCTTCTTTAGCTAGAGGATCAACAACAGTAGGTGGACAAAATATTGATGATTATGTAGAAAAAATGACTGTAGGAATAATAGATGCTAAATATATTGGAGCAAAATTAGCAGGCATGGATACTGTTAATGTAAGATGGTTAAATGCAGATAGAGGTTTAATTATTGATGGAAGAGAATTTAGAGAGTCTGATATTAGACAAATTTATGATAATGAAGGAGCTATTGCTAATTTAGAAGCCAGAGTTAAGTCTTTGGAAAATAAATCATCTACTTAATTTTCACTAAAGGACAAAATTAATTAAAAACTCCTTCCTTTTTATAAAAAATATTATAATATAAAACTTTTATAAAAAGGAAGGACTTACCTTATAAAAAGGAGGGATAAATATGAGAGAAAGATTCTCAGAAATAAATATTACTGGAACAGGTAACCCTATTCCGGTAGGAGCGGAAGCAAAAAATATTATGTTAAATGATGGTAGTATTTTAGAAGAAGCTCTTGGAGATATAAACTTTCAAGAAAATGGAAGTATTATAGAACAAATTAATAAAGTAGATAATCGTGTACAAAGAGATGCTAATTATGCACCTTTAACAGCACCTCGTTTGAAAAATGCTCTTTCAGTTAGAAGATACAATAAAGATAATATACTTGCTTCTGTTCCTGTTGTTGGAGAAACTAAAAGAGGAATTACAGCAATTTATAATAATAATCTTTATCAATGGAAAATTTCTGGTGTTATTACAGCTGGAAATAATACCACTTTACTTTTATACGGAGGGGATGATTACTCTACTCAATTAGCAACAACATCAGATTATTTAGTTACGATAAAGACTAATTTAAATGGAGCTTTATCGGGGACTGCTCAAAGTCCTATAACCAGTTTAAGATTTGATTTGTATAATTCTACAAGTGGATAGACTACTTCAGTATATGTTTATTCAGAAGATGAAACTAAGGATTTTACAATTCCTGCTAATACTTTTCTTTATCGAATTTGTTTGAATATTTATTCAGGAAATGAAAATTTTACTATTGAAAATGGAATTTTAAGATTTGAATTAAAAAACTTAAATGATCAAGAATAGGATACTTATAATGTTGTTTTTGACGTACAGCAAGATTTAACAGATAAAACTTGGACAACTACTGTTGCTGAAAATTTTGTTGTCAGTAAAGGATTACAATCTGAAGCAAGAAGTTCTTTAGGAACTATTTATGATTCTAAATGGGAAGGAAATTTTAATATTTCTGGTCATATAGGTATTAATGCAGCTTCTTCTGGTAGAACAGGAATATTAATAAATGAAGGTTCAGTAAGTTTTTCAATAGAAGATATTAATAATTATACAGGAACAACAATTGCACAAAAGGCTGCTGACCAACGTAGTAAAACACTTCCTTTCACTTCTTATTTTATTGCACCAATGTATTTAAATGATGGTACAGGATTATTACGATATGGAGCTAAAGAAGCGCATGATTTCTATGTAGGTACAAATACTCTTGGAGGAATGGCTCAATTTACTATTACAGCGGGGTCAACTAAAATAAGAAATACTTTAGAATTAAATAACCAAAAAGTTGTTTCATCTTAGTTGAGTTTATGCAAAAGTTTATCAACTTTTAAAGATATTGAAGATTTATTATTAGATAATAATATTTATCAATGGCGCCCTATGCTATTTCTTTCTGCTCATGTTTTAGGAAGTTGGTTAGCTTGGAGAGATCAATATACAAACCCTTCTGTTGGAATAGGATGGAGAGTTATTAATCCAGATAATGAATATGTTTTTCAAGGATTTGCTATGTCTGCTATGGATGGTCAGGATAATTTTGTTGGAAATCCTGGATTATTTAAATTTAGATATAGTTTTTATCCAAATGCAACTAATAAAAAAAGAAAATTTATATCTTATAAAGTATTTAATGCTAATCCAGCTACTATTAATCAATATGTTCAAGTTAGATTAGGAAATGGTATGGGTAGTGATGGTTTTTGGTCATCTTATTCTCGTGCGAATAGCACTACTGCATAAAAATAAAGCCGTTCAATTTTTACAATTGAACGGCTTTTTCTTTGTTTAAAATGCACTTGCATGCTATTTAACATAAGCAAGTCCTAAACAAATAGCATCGCTTATATCATCATTTACTTTTAATCCATACTAATTTTTAACTAACTACATACTAGCTTTTTTTAGAGTTTCTCTTTTTATTCCGCGGCCGGTCTTTATCCCGCAGACTCTACGCCAATGACTTGAAGTATAGAACTAAACATTCTATAAACTATAAGTCTAATATAAACTTAATACAATCATAGCTTGCAAATATATTAGCACTTTATATACAGATTGATTATGTTTTACATCCTATGGTAAAACATCTTCCATAATAATATTAGTTGGTTTATATTTTTTATATATTTCTAAAATTCTATTTTTCATTTTGATAATTCTTTTAAAAGAACTACCCTCTGTAGCAACAATACACTAGTAATGAATTAACTTTTCATCCTAGAAGATTGCTATACCTGTACTTTTACTACTTGCATCTATCGCTAAAACTTTCATATTATTAATATACCTTTCTTATTTATAAGTCCAGTATATCATAAAAATTTTTGAAAGTCAAATTTAGGTAAAAAAATAAATGCAACGAGATAATACTCGTTGCATTTAAATCACTTACCAGTAGAAGCAAATCCTCCTTCTCCACGAGAAGTTTCATTTAACTCTTCCACTTCTTGCCAATCACATAAAAATCTTTCTCTTAAAATAAATTGTGCGATTCTTTCATTAGGCTATACTGTTCTTATTTGATAGGAATCATTATGTACTGCTACAATTATTTCTCCTCTATAATCAGAATCAATAACCATTTTTGTTATCTTAAAGGCTTTTTATCCTTTAATTCTTATAATTTCTTATAAGTTCAGCATATCTTTTCACTTTTTAAAGTGCCGCGGCCTCGTGGTAGGATTATATCTTTTCACCTACTATGCGTTGCCCCTGGTTATAGTTTCTATAACCTTCGGTTCGGATTGGCATATCTTTTTAGACTTAGCTTCCCCGCTTAATTCCGCGGTTTAATGTCGGCATTATTTTTCTATAAAAACACTTGTTTCAAGCAATAAATCTTCTAATTTTAAATTTTTATAATGTGTATAAGGAATCCTTATTAAAGGAATATTATTTTTTTTACACCACTAAGATTTTAATAAATCATGTTTATGAGTATACTCATAATCAAAAATACTATCTTTTTTAAAATGCTGCTATCCATCATATTCTATTAAATATTCATTATTAACAAAGAAATCAAAAGGTAATTCTTTTATATCTTTACAAGTAACAAATTTTTTCTAAATCTCATAAAATATATTTGCTTCGTCTAATATGTCTGCAATTTTTACATTTCCTTTTGATATATTAGAATGTAATCCACAACTTAAACTTCTACCTGATCGTAAAGAAGTTCCTAAAACATCTTTTTCTTTTCCACATTCACATTTACAATGCCAATAAATTACGCCTCCAGTATTTCTTTTATTTGTTTTATATAAGACTGTCCATTTTCCAAAAGTTTTTCCAGTTATATCTATTGCTTGATTATCAAGATTAACATGTTTTTTCCCAGATAAATTTGCATCATACCAAATCTTTGTAATCATTCCTCTTGAAACCTTAAATTTCTAAGCTAACTAAGTAGAAGTCATATCATTATAATTCTATTTAATATATTCTTTATCTTCACTAGATAATTTATATTTTTTATTAGAATTTACATCATAATTAATTTTTTTAGCATGATTTAAAATAGAAGTTTTATTACAGTTATAAAGTTCTGCCATTTTACGAGAACTTTTTAAATTTTCATAATTTTTTATAAATTCTTCATCGGAACCAAAATTAATTTTTTTAGCCATATTTTTTCTCCTTTTTTATTTGATATTATATTTAAAAATCATATAAGCCAAAATAATCTGATTTGTCCAATGAAATCAAAAAATATTTTTATTTACCGACACAATTGGCGGGACGCATACCTTCTTTCGTAGCTAGTCCGCTTCTAGCATAAATAGCTCCCCAACAATTACTTGGCATTGACATTGCAAGTCCAGTACCAATTTTTATTGTTTCATGTGGGTTTATTGTAATAGGACTATCTAGACATGCATACAGATCATAACCTGCGGCCGCTTCACTTCCATGAGTAGGAATCTTAGCTTTCTAATTTAACTTTTTAATTTTAACAGGAAAATGTCTAACAATTCTTTTTTCCATTATATTACTCCTCATAAGATATGATTACTTGTCTGTCAGGTTCTTTTTCAGTAGTAAATTTTTTAGTAATAGTAACTATTCGATATTCTTCTTCTTTTTTAGTTTTTACTATATTTGTAAATTTAGTTACATCAAAAAAACCATTCTTTTTAGCTTCATCAATTAGCATATCTGCTTCGTCTTCTGTATCACATCTATATTTTTCTGTATTCTCTAAAAAATAAACACTCATTTTAAATCTCCTTTTAACTCTCTCTTATTAAAATAATTATATCATAATTTTTTAGGATTGTAAAATAAATTTTATAGGTTTAGATTCACCAACCTGATATTCAGTATCTTTTTGAACTTTTTTAATATAAGCACTTGGGCCTTTTAAGGTAATTTCATCTACATTTTTTAATTTAGAAAAAAATACTGGTAAATCAGGAGTATATATTTTTTCAATTTTTACTAAACCTTTATTGTCTATAATACTTACATTTTGCATATAATTTCCTAAACAAACATTACAAAAAACTTTCATAATATTTCTCCTTACACTTCTATAACAGCGTTATCATATGGAAATAGATAGTAAGCATAAGGTTCATCATTTATCCTAATCCATATTTCAAAATTACCATCTGATTGTTCTTCTATTGATAATAATTCTCCTCGATCTGTGCAACATCCAATACATTCTTTTGCCGCTAAAGCGGGTGGATTAGGATTTTGTTTTTCATACATATGAAATATTGTTATATCACTTCTATCTTTACAATATAACATTGCATAAGTATCGCATTTCATATTAAAAAAATCTTCAAGTTTGGTTTGTGCCCCACCTATTTCCAATATATTCATTGGTTTAAATACTTCTTTATTTGACATTAATCGTTTATTTGCTTCGTATAATGTCCCTAAAGAAAGTTGGCTTTTAGTTTCCATATATTTTTTATTTCCTTTCCTTGCCCATTCTATGTAACAACTAATTAAAATTGAGATAAGAATAATCATAGGTGTTATCATAAAAGCAAGTAATAACATTTTCATATTATTTCTCCGTCTTTATATATAATCCACAATGACATTCTCCTATATCTTGTTCAAGAAAATCTTTACACATACAATAATTCTATTGAATATCATTTATTTTACAAGGGCAAAGTCCATTTCGCTCTTTTAACTTTGCCCTTATCTAATTTACAAGTTCCGTATCCTCTGAAATTTTTACTTTCAATATTTCACAACCTTTCTGCATATTGATTATCGGAAGCAAGTTTTACACCTAGTACTTCATCATAATGAGGAGTTTGATTTGGAATATATCGACCATATTTTATAATTATATTTTTATATTGATTTTTTTTAATAAATTCTATAAGGTCTTGTGAACGCTTTTCTTCTTTATTATATCCAGTATATATTACAAAATCGTCATCGGAAGACTCTCTAAATTTTTTTATAAAGAGGAATAACATAACCATAGTATCAAGGGGTTCAAGTCCCTGACAAATTATTGCTTCTGTTATAGGATTTTTTAAATATCTTTCAATAATATATTCCTCTTCAACTTTAACGTTATAAATCTTTGTGAGAGGATTATTTTGACAAATTGGTTTCCCATATTCTTTATCACATTTAAAATCACAACAAGGGAACTCAATCACCATGGCAGGTTTTTTATAATTAACAAAATCTTCATCAATAATTCCTTTAATAAACATTAATTAATCTCCTCAGCTGTTTTATTTATTGCTTCCCATCTTCTCATACCATATTCTTGTTTTCTTTCTCTGCTCCATGTTTTAATAGGAGTATAAAACCCTACGATACGAGTATATTCTGTATATATTGGTTTACCACAAACTGGACATGTGGTTCCATAAAAAGCATGATTATCTTCACATGATTGAATCTTAGTATTAAATGCAAAATAAGTTACACCCTGATCTGCAATATAATTTACCATCTTCCATGCTTTATCAAAAGAATCAAAAGGCGCATCAATATTAGCATGAAGAATTGAACCTCCATTACAATATCTATCAAAAATAGCCTGTACTCTTATTCTTTCTTGAAGTGTTGTTTTAATACCAAGAGGCATAAACTGATTTCCATAAAGAGGTAAATCATATATATCTGCATTAGGATAGAAAAATTTATCTTTCTTTGTAAGTTTTGCGGCCGCTGATTCACCGGGGATTTGTTCAGTGTTAATCATGTAGTCACACTGGTTTCGTATGATGAAATCATCCGCCACCCGCCGCATTGTTTTGAAAATTTTCTCTCCAAAGGCTAGAGCTTCATCTGTATAGAAAGTATTTCCGAACTCATCTACTCTTGTGTATCCAAACTTTTTCATTGTTTCGTACACTCCGATAAACGGTTAATCTATTTATTACTAAATAGCCCTGACTATCTTTTATTTATATCCCTTGATATAAATACTACCATTTCGAGATTTTTAATCACCTCTACTCCTCCAGAGAGGATAGTCGATACAGGTTTGGAATTATTTTTTTCTTAAAGGATATTTTAAATTCTCATTTAAATATTTTTTAACTTTACCTCTATTAATATTTTGAATTGTTGTAGAGGCACAACTAAATTTCTTAGCTATCTGAGCCATAGAAATATTAGAATTTATTAATAAGTTTTCTATTTCTTTGATTTGATCTTGAGAAAAATTTTTATATAAAGGATTACCATTTTTTCTTATTGGATAATTAATATTATCCTCATGCCAGGATTTTCCTTCATTAATAGATTGTATCGTCCCTATTGCGACATTATATTTTCTCGCTATCTCTTGAAATGTTAATGAAGTATTTTGTAACATTTTTTTTATTTCTTTATGATGTTGATACAGAGGATTTGTTACTTTTCCTTCTCTTAATGGATATGAAACCCAATCTACATGTTTTTCTTTTCCTTGATTTATATCACTGACTGTACTAGGATTTAAATCAAACTCTTTAGCAATTTGTTGTATTGATTTGTCAAATTCATACTTTAAACTATAAACTAAACGCTTAAATTTTTCAGGTGAAAGAAAATATTGTCTAATTGGATATTTTAAATCTTTATTAAAATAGCTTGTTCCTTGATTGATAGCCTGGACTACATTTGGTGCAATTCGGTATTTTTTGCTTATTTCTTGAAAAGTCAATTCTCCTTCTGAAATATCTTTAATAATTAAATCTAGTATTTCTTGATTTTTTATTGATGCATTAACGCTTTCAATCCCAAAACCAGTTCCTTTTCCACCAGGAGCTACATTATATCCATTAGGAACTTGACTATTTAATTTTTTTATCCAATATTTTTCTTTATCATTATAATCAGATACCTGATATTCTAATAGTTCATACCAGAAATTTTCTATTCCATATTTTTTTATTGCTTGATCTATAATTATTTTTGGTTTTGATTTAGAATCTTTTAAATGTGATTCCCATCTTTTTGCAGCAAAATCCGCTTGTCCTACATAAACTTTATTATTTATTTTATTTTTTATAATATATATATCCTTTTTCATAATAATTCCTTTCCCACGGGATTAACCTTTAAAGGCCTTCCCCGTTAGCCACCCTTGTGACCCCAATTTTTTTTATTTTATTGGCAAAGTAGTATTTGGCTCTATCTTCTCGAACCAATGGTGTTGTATAAGTGTTCAAAATCTACAAGTTTGTGTTTAAAATTAGGAAGTAACCCTTTCTCTACATTTCTTTTGATAATATGTCGTACTACATCTAAACCTTGTAAATTAGTCTCTAATCTGCGCTCAAGCTCGGCTAAATATTCTTCCTCAGAAGTTGTATCAAGAGCTAACCTTGCAAGATTAATTGTAGAAACTTTGACACTTCCTACTTTAAGAGCTGTTCCCCCGATACTGTTGAAATAACCTAAATCTCGTATATCACTTTTTAACCTACAACAATTACTTAAACTATTAACACTATCATCTACAAAAATATTACTATCATTCCATTGCATATTATGGTGAATAGCCCATTCTGCGAAGGGCTTATCTACAAACTCTCCCTTTTGTCTTAAAAGAGAAATTGTACTAACAGGAAAAGTGAACATATTTTCTTTTCTAATATGAGCCATCTCTTCCATATACATTCTTTGGAAATCAATAATCTCTTCTTCATAATCAATCATAAAAGAACCATCTGGAAATTCTGATCCACCGAATAAAGCTTCAAAATAAGGTCTATCAAAAATAGATGTATTAGTAAAAGCGGATTGTTGTCCATCTCTAGTGTAAGGCTGGTTTACTGCATAGATAAAACGCTGAAAATTTTGTCTAGCATAGTTTTCTGCATTACCACTAGAATCGATTCCAAGATAATTATTCTCTACATCTTTTCTCCAAAAATAATACATATAAGGAATTAAATTAGGAAGACCTACTGCACCTGAACTTCTATTACTAGCAAAACCAATAAATTCTTTTACAAAGTCTACAAATACTTCTAAATGTTTTGGAGGTTTAGCATTAAATGTTCCATCAATAAAATAAAGACCTTTTTCAGCTAAATCTTTTAAATCATAGGCAAAACAATAATGTTTAAATGTCGATGTGTCTGCATCGTGCATATAAAGCTGACCCATCCATTCTGCTCTAAGCCAGGCGTTAGCAGCTTTAAAACCATATTTCTTTTGAATCTCATAATAAATTTTATTAAAAGCTAATAGTTTTCTATGAGGTTTTGGCATTTCTGAAAGTAATGTTACTATATCTTTTTTAGTTACGTTACTATTACCATCGATAGAAGCATCTGCTACTGTAGTCTAATCAATAAAATTATCAATAAAATCTGTATAACTAAGTTGAGCATCATCGAATCCGTTAATTCTAGCGATGTCTGTTCCGAACTCTCCTTGTAGTTTATTATATTGTGTCACAAAGTTCTTACTTAATTTAATATCAATTTTCATTCTTCTCGTACTCCTTTAACCATTTAACAGCTTGAGAGAAATCTAATAATTGTTTTTCAATTCTTAACATTGGGACTGTTTGAACTCCCCATAGCATCATTTCTTCTATATCATCATTTAACTAATATTCAATTCTTAAACTATCCATTTTCTTTTTTAACACTTGGCATCTAGGACAGTTAGTGGTATAAAAAATAATTTTCTACATAAAATTTCTCCTTCTGTTTGATATTAATATTTTAAAATGATAAAGAGTCTATTACTTCATTCTGTCCTTATCATTTTAAAATATTTTCTTTAATATAAGAAATAATATCATTTAACAATGTGAATTTATTATCATTATTTTCAATAGTGATAAAATCAAAACCTGTGGTATTATATGTCACTGGAATAAAATCTTTTTTATCTGCAATAAAACGTCTAATAATCTCATCACAATCAGGAGATTCTTCTCGTTGTAATTGTCTTAATAACCTAGTTTTGTCAGATGATTTTATATAAATTGGATAACATTCAATGTTTTCATTTTTTATAATTTGTTGAATACGTCGAATATCATATATACCTATATTAATTTTATCTTTACTTAAATTATCAATAGCACTACCATAGAACCAATTTCGAAACTCAACATGTTCTATTAGTTCTTTAGCAAAGAAATCTGCGGCCGTTGGTAAGAAGTGGTAGTTGACTCCAGCCTATTCTCCCTTTCGCATCGGCCGCGTAGTATAAGAAACTACTCTAAATAAATTTTCTTGTCCAAAACTAGTTTGAAGAAGTTCTCTGAGAGCGAAATCTTTACCGCTCCCAGACTCTCCAAATAATGCTATTAATTTGTACTTCTAATTACTCATTATTTTCCTCCATTCCATAACGAGTGGCTGTAAGAGAAATATTTTGTCCTGTTACTTCAATAATTTTATATAGTTGATGACCTCCAGTAGACTTATATTTTTTTGCTACGAAAGTGTCATCTCGTCTATATCCAGTAACTAATAATTTTATTCCTCTAGTAAACCAACCTTTTTCCTTAACTTTCTTTTCTCCCTTTTCATTTACTTCACTAATCTGGCGGTTAAACATTGCATAATAATCTCTAGTTAATTTTACATTTACCACTCCAGATGTAGTAAGTAGTGTAACCAAATGCCGCGTATCATTTTTCCCAATTACTGTTCCAGCAATTCTATATAATTTATAGATAGGAATTTGAACTCCATTTCTTTTAAAGAAATAATCTACAACGGGGGATGCAGGAAGATTATCAAAATTAACAATTCCATACTTTTGATTATTAATATTTTTTAATTCGTGGTCATGATAATAAAAACATAATGAAGACATTTCCCACGCAGAAATATTATCTTTTGCATATTTATCCCATTCCATTTGAAATAGTTTTTGATTCATTTCCTTTAATACTTGCTCTTGGTTTTCTTTTAACCAATCTCGAGCAGTATCCATTGTTGTTTGATAAATTTTTTCCCACTTCTTTTGTTCAATTAATGGGATTCCATTCATTACTTTATCAATAGAATCTGAATCAAAATTATTTAAATAAAAATTAATTGCATATTCATGTAACATGAAATAATAATTTATTCCATTGTCATTCCATTTATGTGCTTTCAAATATTTATTAAAATTAAACACCTTTTTTTGAAAAGAAAGTTCTTGAGGTATTAAATCTAAATTAATTAAACTACTAAAATTTTGTAAATTTAATTTCTTCTTTGGTTCTGAAGTTAATGATAAATAATATGCCATTATAAAAATTCTAGGTTCAATTCCTTTAGTATCTTGTTCAAGATTATCAAAGGCTCCAGCCTTAATTAAACTTATCATTGCAGTTTTATTAAGAGGACATCTGTTAAGAAAATCTTTAAAAGATACATAAGGTCTATTTGCTTTTATTTGCTCAATAATAGGAGAACCTACTCCATTTAATGCTTTCATACCAAATAAGATTTGATTATTTTTTACATCAGGTCTAAATCCGTAATCAGATTTGTTTATATCAATTAAAGAAATTTGAATACCATCGTTGATTATTTCACCGATGGCTTTTGCAATCTTACCATAATCAGTAGATTGTTCTTTTTTCTTTACTGGTTGTTCATCTTCATCGTATTCATTGTCATCTTCATCTTCAAGACTACCACTATTAACAACAAGACAAGCTGTATCCCAATAAATTGGATTCCATTGAGTTGCAATATAAGCAGTTTGAAAACCTATAAAACTATAAGCAAGAGCATGAATTATACTAAAACTATCATATTAATCAATTGTTTCCAATTGTATAGACTATCTTTTACTAACTTATTAGTTAGAATACCCATTTCCAATTTCGTACCAATAGAAATTGTACTCCCAGTCTAACCCGGGATAGTCGTTACAGGTTTCTTAAAGGATATGATAAATTATTATCTTTAAATGTTTCACCATTTTTAATTCTTCTAACGGTCTCTTCTGAAGAATTAACTATTTTTGCGATTTCTTTATTACTTTTATTGGTTGTTAATAATAATTCCTTTATTTTATCTGCTCTAAATTCATTTGCAGACTTTTTTCTTATAGGATATGTTGGATATAATCCTTTTCTAAGGGTGCCAGCATTAATCTTCTTTACTGTAGAATACCCTATTCCTAATATTTCAGAAATTCTTTTTAATGATAAATCTGAGTTTAATAACAAATCAATTAAATCATCATAATCATCATTACTTTTATAATATTTATATAATGGATATTTTTCATTTTCATCATAGAAATAAACTCCATTATTTATTGAAGAAATAAAAGAAGCCGAAATATGAAAAAACTTTTCAATTTCATAATAAGGAACACCTTGTTTAATCCAATTTTTTAATATTTTTAATTCTTCATCTTTTAATATTGAACTGTATCCTCTGCGGCCACCACCTAAGTCCATATTATAACCAGCTCCATTACCGCAATAAGTATTTAATTGATTAATCCAATACTGTTCTCTTTTATTTACTTCATTTATATCTTCTGTATATAAAGTTTCTAATAAAGAAATCTCGAAATTTTCTTCTCCATATTCTCTAATTTTTTTATGAATTAAATCATTATATGAAGTAGCTTTTGAATTAAAAGCACAAGAACGGTGCTATCTAATTCTTCTTTTATAATTATTAGTTTGTCCAACATATTTATGATTATTAATTTTGTTTGTATAACAGTAAATATAATACATTTTTTCGTCTCCTTTTTATTTTTTATTTACTGTTATCATATCCTTTAAGTTTCCCACGGGATTGACATGATAACACTTGAGCTATTTTTTATATCCTCAATGTTATTTTAGTTTTCCCCGTTAGCATTAAATAATTTTTGTCCTAATTTTTAATAAAAAATTTTTTAATTATTTAATACCCTGCTGGTTAGCAGAAAAGGTATTTAGGGGCAAGTTTCTTCGTTTACCCCATTTGGGGACCTACCCCATTTTCCCATACATATTTACCAAGTTTTGAAGAAGATGCTTTATCTAATATTTTTTGATGCAACTCTGGAATCTTACTCATTTGCTTTTTACCGACTATCTTTCTGGCAGCGTTCGCTTCTGCCAAGGTAAAACCGCAAATATTTTTATCCATTAACATCAACATCAATTGTTCTTGTGAAGGAGGTACGCCATATGAAGATTTGAAATATGGTTCAAGATAATGCTGTTCTTCTTGAGTTAATCCCCAATTGTTCATTTCTTTATACCATAAATCAATATTATTCTTAAAACGAATATATTTTTCCATAGGAGTTTCAGCACCTTTTTCTGCGGTCATTAATCTCATAAGACCATTGGCGTCTGATAACTCAAGAATCGTTTTCGGTTTAATTTTTTTAGCGGCCTGACTTCCTACTTCAGAGTCAAACTGAAATACATTTATAACACTTCCATTTTGAATTGCATCCCAAATTCTTTTATCATCTAAAGGTAAAACATTAGGATGAAAATATTTATCATATACTGGGCGAAGATTAATTCCATAATCTTCAATTACTCCGTCTTCTTGTAAGAATCTAATTGCTTGTGCAAGTTTATCCTGAACTTCAGTTACAAGGAAATCATATTTTACAAGACCCGCACTTTCACAATCGTGTAAATCATATTGTGTAATAATTTCACCTTTAGGTGTTTTCATAAAACATCCAAACTCATATGGGTCTTCATCAAAAAGAATAACACCTGAAGCATGGCTACTACGTTTATTTACAAGCCCAACAATACCAAATATAATATCAAGAAGACCTGGATATAAATTTACTTCCTTTACGAATATTTGAACAGGTTCTCTACCTTTATCTTTATTACCATTAATAACATCTTCAAGTGGCCAGAGAAACCCTCTCTCAGACGGGATTAATGATGCTATATACTGAGCTTCATCATTATCAATACCATCAGGATAATCCTCACTTCTATATCCACGACATGCCGTAAGAACTGCGGACTTCGTTTGCTCTGTACCATATGTAGCTATTAATGTACAACCTAGATTCTTTCGAGAAAGCGCGTCTATATCAGGATTGAACCGGCTGCCGCGTTCTTCTTTTATCTTCTTTACTATTGTGCCTTTCTTAGATGGACATATATCAATATCAATATCACCTAATTCAACACGTTCTTCATTCATATAACGAAAGAATGGAAGATTCCATTCAATTGGGTCAAGTTGAGTAATACCAAGAAGATAGTGATTTAATGCAGCACAACTAGAGCCTCTTCCTGCTCCAACCAAGCTCCCACATTCCCACATCATGTCGATGTAATATTTAAGAGTTATCGGATATTTGAACATATTTGTTCCAAGTTTTTCTCCTATTATTCTTTTTACTCTTGCTTCTTCTTCTAATTCATCCCAATATTTTTTAGTTAAAAGTTTTTTATTTGTCATCTCTGATAAACATTTATGTACCCAATATCTATCATAAATATCATCAGATTTATACATATCTTCTAAAGTAGGATAATCTTTTGAATACCATTTAGGTTCTTGCTTAGGGTAATCTTTAACAGGTACACTTGGAATTGTTTGGTTATGAAGTAAATCATATACTTCAATTTTATTAAACATTTCCATACTATTAGCATACATTTCTTCAATTAACATACCAATAGATGGTTCTAAATTGATTCTTATATCTTCATCAGATTGAAGATACGCATATTCATAAAACGCATCTGTTTCTCTTTCTCCGCCTTTTGAATTAAGGTAAGCCTTATGAATATATCTATCTTCCTTTTTTAAATAGTGGGCATCATCACCTATTACTAATTTTTTATGAAATACTTGTGCTATCTGTGCCAGTTTATTATTCGCAATAATTTGATCTTTAGATGCACCTGGTGCAACTTCCACATAAAAATCATCACCAAATAAATCATCACAAAAGAACATGAAATCTTTTATTTGCTGATGTTTTTTATTTGCAGTTTCAACATCTTCAATCTTTCTAGCATGTTCCATTTCTACAATACAACTAGAAAGTTCTCCGCCTAAACATGCGGATGTTGCTATTAAATGACCTGGGTCTTTTTTGACAACCGCCGCAAGTTCCGATTTTAAAGTAGGAACCCTTTCCATACAACGATCCCAATATGAATTCATCCAGGCTGTTGAAGACAACTGCCGCAATTGTTTATGTCCAATTGCATCTTTTGCTATTAAGATAAAGTGATAATATTTAATTCCTTTGTCACGAGTATCTGTTAAATATATTTCATCACCTATTGTAATTTTAAAATCTGGGTTTTCTTTTTGTAATTTACAAATACGAATAGACTGCGCTATTGTTTCGTGGTCCGTAACAGCTAGCCCAGCCAATCCAATTTCTTTTCCCCTCTTTATAAGGTCAGGTAATTTATTTATACAGTCAAAGTAAACGGAAGTTCGACATTTCAGTATGAGTATGAGGACAAAATCTCATCATATCGTTTCCTTCCCTCCCTTCAATTATAGAATATTTTCAATAAAGTAATCTGATGTAGTATGAGTATTTTTTTTAAACTAGTTCCATTCTTCCATACTCATATCCCGTTTTGCTAAATTTTCAAAAACTGTTAAGAATTGTAAATTTTCTTTTTTATTTTCTCCGCCTTTAGATTTGGGATTTATATGGTCTAAACTAGGCTTTGCCCAATCATAAAAAGTATTATCTTTTTCATGTTGTTTCCAGAACTAATAAATTTTATTAAATTGAGTATCATTATAAAAATAATCAATGGTATTTTCATATTCTTTTATAGGAACTGTAACATAATAATTTCGGGTTCCTTGCATTAATAATTTATGTATTAATAAAAATTTTTCAAAATCAGAAAATTTATCAATAAAATCAAATTTTAAATCTTTTCTAGCAGATGCTAAAAAGGCTCTTTTGGCTCTATCACATCCACAACTTGTTTGTGTATAATTACTATTACCAGTTAAATAGGTAGTAGGAACCATAACATCTTTAGTTCCACAATCGCAATCACAATACCAATAATTTCCATGGGTTTGACTTGGTCTTAACTATTTAGGAACTACTGTTTTTACTAATAATTTTCCAACTTTTTTACCTGTTAAATTTATTTTTGTTGCCATAATTTATTTATCTCCTTTTTATTTTTTGATATTTATTTTAAAAAATCAAAAAATAAAAATAAACACTTGTGTCTTAACTTTTTATATTTTTAGATTAAAAAATGCAAAAACATCTCCGTATGGTTATGAGGAGAAAAACGTTGCATTTTAATCTACCATCCTTTTTTAATTTATATTTTATTATAATATATATTTCTTATTTTGTCAAGAACAACGTGAAACTGAATGTGGTGAAGCTTGAAATTCTTCACATGCAATTCGTACATATAAATAACTTTTATCATATGAAAAGTTATCAATACATCCCGTTATTTTGTTTATAAATTCTGGCACATCAATTTCAACATGCTTACAAACATTTTTATGAATACAATCTTCACAATTAAAAAAATTTATTTTAATTTCATCCATATTTTTTACCTCACTAATACTAACTGTTCACTTGCCCTTGTAACAGCCGTATATAACCATCTTGCGTGTTCTTCACGAGCAAAAGGGAAACCTTCCTCTAATACCACAACTTTATCCCATTCACTACCTTGCGCCTTGTGAGTTGTAATTGCATAAGCATAAGTAAATTCCATAGGAACAAGATGCTGTGTAGGACGTCTTGAGTTTAATTTAAAAATAGTTCTTGCATCAAGACTTCTTTCTCCTGTTATAATCTGATGTTTATCCATATTTAAAGTACCAAAATTTGCATCACTATCAGATACAAAATCAGCATACAAAACTGGAATTATTTGACCGCCACAATAAGGAGGAATTTTATTATAAGAAGTATATAAATTAGAAATATGACCAACAGTTCCATTTACAAGAGGATCGTCATTGTCTGCTAGGTTATCCCAATAATTTCTTAAACAAATTACTTTATCACCTTCTTCTGGCTCAGGTCCTCTTCCTTGCATATTACGGAGAGTTTGATTAATATTAATTCTTACTTTATTAGTTCCTACTAAAATCTGGTCTCCCCATGTAAGTACTCCAGTACTAAGTTTTTCATATGGCATTACAATAGCATCACTATCTTTCCCATATTCAATCTTATCTTGATTTCTAATTTTCATAGAAAGGCGAATAATATTTGAGTCTAATGCTTGGCGCATAATTTCATCTAAAAATATATGAGGATGAGCAAGCAATCCATTATCCTGGTCTTTATCAATAGGTGGAAGCTGAAAAGGATCACCTAAACAAATAATAAAACAATCATGCTTAAAAAGAAGTTCCATTAAAGTTCTTGGAGCCATTGAGACTTCATCTACTACAACTACACTATAATCAATTTCATCTCTTGGAACTCTAAAAAAAGTTCCATCGGGCTTTGGAATACTTTCATAAAGAAGTTTATGTAATGTAATTACATTTCTATTTCCTTTTTTAAGAAGAACCTGTGCGGCCTTGCCTGTATAGCAAGCATAGACTACATCTTGATTAGGGTTAATTCCAGGAAGATTTTCTATAATAATCTTGACTAATGTTGACTTACCGGCGCCCGCATATCCTGAGATTACACAATATTTTTCTCCATTTTTATATCTTTCAATACACTCTTTTAATCCTTGTTCTTGTTTTAACGTTAATATCATAATTTCTCAACTCCTTTTATCGTATATTATAATTATACCATAAAAATCTTAAAAAGTCAAATTCGGATTGAAAAAGGCCAAAAGCCAAATTCAATCCGAAACACGGCCCTCTGCGCGCCAGCAGATTAATAACATATACAGACCTCGATATGATTAAAACCATCCTTCTTCATAATCAATAATTTCATAATCTTCAATAAATATTTGAGCACTTACATGTCCCATCCATTCATTTTTATTTGCTCTACCTATAATATCTAAAGTATAATATCCATCACTATTCTGTAACATTTCGCACTATTCATCAGTAGCTTTAAATTTCATTAAACTAATACCATTAGATAAAGTTATTTTAAGTGTATTATCTTTTTTCTTATATACTGTTACCATATCAGAATTAATACAAATTCCTTTTATACAAAGATAAGGTTCATCAATATCTTTACCCCATAAATCCTACATATCTGCAATAGTTAAAATATCAATAGGCTGAATATTATCTCCTTCATAAATATAATCAACATAATAAACAGCTTCATCTTGCATATCAATTAAGGCGGCATCGGTTTTCTGAATAAAAGCTGGAATGTTCTATTCTAATATACCCAATCCAAATGCGTTAGGGTGACCAGTCTAATACATCGTTACACCGGTGTCCGCACATATACTTTTAAAATCAGTAACTCCAACTTTCTAGCATCCTCTTGCTGAACCTTGATAGGTGGTAACAAACTAAGGAGAGAGTTGGGAAAGTTGGTCTTCCCAAGGAGGAAGATCAGTAAGTAATTGAGGTATTTGATCTATATCAATAGTATATTTAGGTATTACCATTTTTGTTAATATACAAGTTGGACGCTGATATTTTGCCATAATTTTATTAGCAATCAGTCCAGCAATATTTTTATCTATTTGACCAGATTCTAATAAAAATAAAAGAACTTTATGATTTAATAAGCCTTGTTCTTCTATCATTTTTTCTATTATAGCTAATCCAGAATCTTGCGCTTTTGTTTGTCTATTTTTTACATTAGTAACAACTCGCATTGCTTGTTCAACTAGTTGCTCTTTCTATCCAAGTAAATGTCCTCGTTTAGTAGATAAAACTTCTTTAAAAGCCTAATATTTTAACATCGATTTGAATACTAATGCTTTCTATTCTATTGTTCCACTTCTGCATATAGCATTTACATAAGGGGCCACATAGAAAGCCACGCTCATATGATTAATTTTATTCTTCATAGAATACTCATTTTTTTTGGCAAGAGAAGTAAAAAAGGGATTCTTTAGATTTTGGAAACCTTTATTAATAATATGTTTTGTTTCGATAGAAGTCATAGACATCATATCAGCACAATTTCCAAGAGCAACTAAATCTAAATAATTATCCGCATTAGATGTTTTTAAAAGTTTATCTAAATATCTACAAAATTGCCAAACGACTCCTGCTCCCGAAAGATCTTTGTTTGGATAGTCTGAAAGTTGATTATTAATAACAATAGCATAATCATTCTTTACATCACATAAGTGATGGTCTAATACAATTATTTTACTGCCATATTTAGAAAATGCCTAACACTAATTTACATCATTAGAACCTGCATCGGGTATAATAAGTAAATCATATTCTTTATCTAAATGGCGAACATCTGCTAATCCATGTTGTTTCCCTTGATGAAGATAGTAATCTATATTATGCTATACCCAAGTAGGGAAAAAATCATGTAAATAATTTAGTAAGATTGCAGAACTAGTAAAACCATCACAGTCACTATCAATTACTAATAATGCAATACCTTTATTTGAAATGGTCGAAATTAATGCGGCAGCTGCCTATCGAAGTTTGTTCTAACCTAAAGCTTCGGGAGGAACAACATCCGCATCACTTGTAAATAAATAATTATCAATTTTATCAATTGGAATATTTCTATTTGTTAAAATTTGTTGAATAACTGAATAATTCTAATTTATAGGTTTTATTAACTAGTATCTCATACTTATTCCTTCTTTCAATTTTTCGTTTTTTATATTATAACAAAAAAAATAAGAGTTGTCAAGTGAACAACTCTTATCTAGGTTTTTTTCTATTGTTAAATAATTCAAGGAAAATATCTGGTCCTTTATCAATCGGCGAGTCTTTATATCCTAATAAGTTTTCTGTATCTAATATAAAACTTATTTGAATAAATCCTCCATATTTTTTATATATATTTATCAGCTTCTCTTCCCATTTAATATATTCTGTATCTTTATACTCTTGATACTGTTTATCAAATGCTATTATAATTTCTTCAACTCCAAGTGATTTTAACATTTCAACTTGGTAGTTAATCAAATTACTTCCGCATACTGCCACACTAATATCATTTTCAATCCCAAAAAAACTACTAAATAAAAGACAAGATTTTTCCATATTCATCCAATGTTTCCATTGGTACTGACTATATTTTCCTATTATAATATAATTATAATAGCTACTGTTTCCATCAATGTACCAATAATTGATGTACTCTCTTTTTAGAGATAGTCGATACAGGTTCTTTGTTTAATTATCTTAAAGGATATTTATATCCTTCTAAAATATAGTTTTTTGTTGTTCCTTTGTTTATTCTTCTAATAGTTACAGGATCACTATTATACATTTTTGCAATTTCTGTAAATGTTTTATGTCCTTTTAATATTAATTCATGAATTTCTTTACATTCCTAAGGAGAAAACTTTAATCCTTTTGTTCCTTTTGTATTAGAAGTCCTAATAGGATATTTAATATTGTCTTTTTTTCTTCTTTTTCCTGTATTAATATTATAAATATGAGTCATTGAAATACCTGTTTTATTCATAATATCTTTATAAGAATAACTTTCATCTTGTAACATTTCAATAACAGTATCTATTAGGTCATCTGTAAAAATAGGTTTTGTTGGATTGTTTCCCCCTATAGTTTGATTATATCCATTAAAATATGTATTATAAAATTTAATCCAATATTTTTCTCTTTCATTTAATTGTTCTTCTAATAAATTATTTTCAAGAATAATTAACTGATAAGCATCCTATCCATATTTTCTTATCCCTCTGCTTAATGGATACTAATATTCTGGATTATTTATATTAAAAGGATCCCATTTAATATGTTGATTATGTCGATACTATAAATTCTTTGTCTGTCCAACATATACAACTTTTTGATTTTCTTTTTTTACATAAGCATAAATAACATTATTTGTTTTCATAATATAATATACTCCTTTTTTCTTTGATATTATATATGAAAAATGTTGATTAATAATTAAACAAATTTTCCCACGGTATTATCATATCTTAATAAAAAATTTTTTAATTAAGACTTAGACTCTCTTACCACTTTAATCTTACGATTTGGTTGACCGTTAGCTATTTTAAATAACCCCGTTGGTAACGGAAAAGTAGACTAGGGCGAGACTATCTCTTACCCTCAAATACAATAACCTTTTTCATTCTTTTAATATTTTCTTTTGAGAAATTAATATTATATAAATTAAAACTTAAAGGATGATTATACATTTTACCAGAAATAATAGCGGGTCTATATTTTCCTTTAGCTTCATTTTCTCTTATTAAAGTTCTTTCTCTGATTCCAATAAGTTGATTATTGATATTATAATGGGGAATAACAATTCCTTGGTTGATTGGATCGTAACAAATACTATGAGCATCCATGTTTTCTTTTGTTATACCTTCTCTTTCCCAAGGTAAAATTCTTGGTCTAGGGAAATTTTTTAAAAAAGAATCATCATATTTTTCAAAGGAAACTGTTTGCTGTTTATTTGTTTTAATTGATTGTTTTCTTAATTTTTCAAATACATATTTCTCATCAGGAAGTTCTAATCGTTCTTCTGAAAAATTTTCATTTTCTCCTTCGATGCCATAATAAGTAAGAATGTAATGTAGAGCATCAGGTAAATCCCAAGGTCTAGTCTTTAATTCTCCACCCTTTGCCCAGTATGTAATTCCACTTTTACTTAGATGTTTTACTTTTAATATTAATTGGAATATATCAAAAGCATCATTACACTCGGTATAACATCGAAAAAGTTTTGTATTATCATAATAATATAATTTAAATGAACCTTGACCTGGAGGGTTATGGCATATAGTCCTTGAAATAATATAAGAACTATTAATTATTTGTGGTTCTCCACCCAGATCAACAAGTAATTGGTATATCTGATCTAATGTTAAATCATTTTTAATATTTTCTAAATATTCTTTTTGATTCATTTTTCAATTACAATCCTTAAATCTTCCATGTCAATTAACTGGTAATTATAATCTGTAGCAAAAATAGGATTAATTCTACAAATTCCCAAATCCGCTTTACACCAAAGTAGGATATGATTATACTTACCTCGTCTATTTTTATAAATTGAAATTTTTAAATTAGGTTGTTCCAGTCCTTTTTGATTTACTAATTCATCAATATTATCATGATCTTGCTGATTTAATTGTAACATAATACTACCTGCATCAATCTTATCAGCAATAGCTTTAGCACCTCTTAACAAGTTTTGATCATATATTGAAGCATGTTGATAATCAGCATTTAACTGAGTACTCGATAAAATAAAAATACCATTATCAGTAGCCAAGTCTTTAAGGCGAACACTAATCATAAATAATACGTTATCTTCTCTTAAATTTTTAACCGATGCTTTAGAACTAATTTCAGATAATATTTTCATACTTGAATGAATATAATCAAGGAAGAAATATCTTACATTAAATTTTCTAACGCTAAGTTTAACTACATTTTCAATATCTTGCAAAGAAAAATCATGTAATTGTTTTAAATATAAAGGACTGTTTTTAATTATTTCAATAGCATGTCTAACTCTCTCAAGTTCATCACCTTCATATCTGTTTGTTAAAATATGATCTTCGGGGACCCCAGATAAAAATGCCCACATCATAGTCTGAACTTCACTAAAAATTTGTTCAGTCATAACATATATAGTAGGTTCAACTGTATTTCCATTTTGAACCCATTCTCTTTTTTCTAGGTCATAAATTTCATTACAAGCTATATTGCAACAATCTGCTACCATAGCTCTGGACTTACCAACGTTTGTAGCTGCGGACCGCAGGTAAAATTTACCAAGTCTGGCTCCTCTAAATACAGTATTGATTAGATTTCCATATAAAGGATAACCTACATCAGGAGTTGTTTGAAGTTCGACTAAAAGATCGTCACTACCAACGCCCGCCTGAATAATATCATCAACTGCACCATTAAGATATTTAAGTTTTATATCTTCTATTTTATTATCAATAGTTTCAGCAATTTGTTCTTCAGTAGTATTATCTAACCATTCCTCTTGACGTTGTTTCTTCTTTTGATCGAATATATTATTTATATCATATAACCATGCTAAATCAAGACCAGCTCTTTCATTATACATACGAAGAAGTGTCATTTTCTTCATTTTATGATAATAATAATTAAAAGCATCCGGCTGGCATATTGCAACAGCTTTTGCTAAATAACCAGTACCATCATAATTTTTATAGACCGCCATTCTCTTAGGCTTTTGTTGAAGATAATCTTCTATTACTGAAGTTGTGATTTTTTCTACACCAAGATTATGAAGATTATAGATAGCTCCAAATATAACTTTATGTAAATCTTCAGTAAAATCTTCTGCGGTAAAACTATATCTTTCATCATCAATAAGATTGGGATTTCGATAGACGCATCCTATTACTTGTACAATAGCAGGAATATCTACATATCTTATTTTACTCATTTTAACTTAGGCTCCTTGTTCAATAAAATCTCACAAGGTAGACTCCAAGAATCTCCATTTTTAGTAAGTAATATAGCATTTCCATTTTTCTCATATTCACCTGTAAAAAGACCTGATTTTATTTTGTTTCTCTCACCATGAAAATACCACCAATATCTTTTACCCTTTTTCATTATTCATCCTCCCAATCAAACATACGCGGCGGTTGCTTCCATGCGCGGGGAGATTTAGCTTTAACCTCGATAACCGGCTGCCGCAACTCTATCTTTTCATTCTTCTTTTGTGTAGTGTTAATTTCTTTATAATATTCTTTAGCTTTATCATAAACATATGGAATAATACCTACTCCATCATTACTTTTTTCTGTCGTGCCATTGTTTACAAAATAAAACCACTGTAAACTTTTTGTCATTCCATACCAGGTGTATCCATATGTTTTAATAAAGTTTTCTGCCTGTCTATTTATCATTTGATATTCATATTTAGGTCCATAAATGATTTTAACACAAGCAAAAAAATCTTCACGATCAAATAGTTCTTTTGTTTTTTTAGGATTTGCTAATGCACATTTTTCATGTGCATATCTATTTCCTATTTTTATGCAAGAAATTTTCTCTCTATCAAAATTCTTATCACAAATTACACATTTTGCAGGTATCATTTTATTTTTCCTTTTTTATTCATATATTATATTATATCATAAAAAAAATAAGAAGTCAAGGATTATTCCTTGACTTCTTCTTCAAATAATTCTCTTAAATCATATACAATTAATGATAACTGTTCAACTTGATTTCTTGTGATTTGAGAAATCTTTTTCCCTTTACCAAGATTACGTCCAATAATTTCTTCAATTCTAGGACGATAATAATCTTTCTTTTCAGACGGGATAGATTTTAATAATTCTGAACATTCTTTATAGAGAACATCAAAATCAAGTTCTTCATAAGATGTTGATGTATTTCTTTCATCTGTAATAAATTCTTTACCAGCTCGTTTCGCTTCTTCATTAATTGCTCTATTTAAAGCATCAACTAATGAATTATATGAAAATTTAACTTCAGGTTCCATATATCTGAAACGTGAGCCGCAATCAATTGTTCCATCAAAAGACCTTAGAGTAAGAACTCTAACAGGTATACCTTCTTTTACAATAAGGTGAGCGTATCCATATATATCAACCATATTTTTTATAATTTCATTATAACTATTACTTAATGTAGGTACGACTTGGTTGTATTCTGTTCCATCCTGTCTTTTGAAAGTCTTGTCTTTATCATGTGATATAAATAAGACAGCATATCCTAGTTGTGTTACAGCTCTAAAAGTACTTTCGAGTTCTCTCTTTACCTGAACCCAACCTTGACCATAAGGAATCTGGTTTAATGTATCTACGTTATTCTGATCTATAATATATTTTTCACAGGCGGCCGCAGCAATATCAATAGTATCTACTATAATAGACTGGTATCTCTATTTTACTTCTGGTCTTTTTAACTGTCTTAAAATTTGTTTCATTTCAGACCACGTAGAAACGTCTTGTGCCTAAATATTAGGAATTGCATTATATCCTTTTTCAAATGCTAAAAGTAAAGCTCCTGGCATTTGTGCGCCAAAAGTTGTTTTTCCAATTTTACCTGGCCCATATAAGTAAGTAATATATCCACTTAAATCTCTACTTACTTTATGTGGCTAAATCTTCATTAAATCAATTGCCATTTTTATACCTCACTATTTTCTTTTTCCATACTCATAGTTAAAATGGCAAGCGGTTAAACCCGCTTGCCTATTAATTAAAAACCATCAAAATCTCCCGTAGGGATACTAGATAAAGGACCTGCCATTGTATTAGGAGTTGGAGCAGACTGAACAGCGTTCTTCTGACTATTCGCATATGCGATAGCCGCACTCTTTACTTCCTCAAGATGAACATTTCTATCTGCAACTTTCTTCTGAAGTTCTGCGGCATCCTCTTCTGTAAGGTCATAAAGCTGAGGCTTACTTCCTTCAATAACCCATTCTCTACGAGTTCTTTCAGAATACTCAATCATAGGTTCTCCCCAAGCATTTTCAACTTCTTTTTCTACTTTAATAGTAGTATTCTTAATGCTACCCCACACCTGAGTATAAATAGGATTTGCACTTGAAATTCCAAGTCCTTCAAAATACTCGATTGCCTTTGGATTATAAGCAATTAAATCCCAAGGAAGAATAGCTTCTCTGAAGTTAAAAATAACACCATGGATTCTTGCGTGAAGAACATCATCTGTTCCTTCTTTAGGTTCAACTACAGTTACCTTATTAATAATCATATCATAAGTAAACTTATTTCTAGGAGTTCCTTCTGGTGCAAGTTCTTTAATAAATGTAATAAAACCACCCTCATTTCTCTGAGCAGAAACGGCTCTATCATCATTTACCATATAAAAATCATTCAAATCACCAGATGGAGTAAGTCTAATCTTCTCTGCATTTTCCTTACCAACACCTTCTCTTATCCATGCTTTATTTTCAGTTGTGATCTTTTCAAACGCAGAAAATCTGGAATCTGTCTTTCCGTTTCCAAAAGTAGGAAGTACGAAGGTATAATGCACAGGAATAACATTTAAACCTGCTTCGTCAGTTGCAATATGAATTGTTCCTGACCAAAACTCCTGTCCATAATAATTAGAAGCCTGATTCTTTACAGTCTTTTTTGTCAAATCAAAATCATAAAGTCTGCCTTCCAAAATTTCTCGATTCATCTTATTTTTCATTATTTTTTACCTCTTATTCAATTCTTATAATTTATTATATAATAATTTTTTTAATTTTTCAAATCATCCTTCATAAGTAATTAATTCTTTACCATATGGAAGTGACTCTATCCATTCACAGAATATATGCCATTCTATTAATTTGTGATAACGACGTTGGAAATAAATATTTCGTAATACTTCATAATTAAGAGTTACAGTTCTAGTTTGTAACCAACTCTCAGGAAGTATTCTAATTAATTCTTTCCAATATCTTTTATCTTTAGTTTCGTTATATCTTAATCTAAGAGTTTCGCAATATCCAATAATATCATCCCAAATGTCTGTAACAAAAGTATCTGTATTATACGGTTCATTATCATAAACTCTTAAATTCTCAAAATCACCCATCTCAAAACAATCAAAAGTAATTGGAGTGGATGCTAATTTATGCATTGTTGAAGTACTATTAGCTACCGTACTTACTTTATAAGTATCAAATTCTTTCCCATTTGTGGACTATCTTTTACTCATATTTTTATATGAGGACACCATTTCGGTTTTCATAAGCTTCGTTTCCTAAAACTTAGCTACGTATCAATAGTAGCCCTACTCCCCTGCCCTAGAAGGCTTAGGGGATAGTCTCTACAGGTTCTAATTATATTAAATCTTTTAGGTCATAGGATTGATTATATTTTATTATTCTTAATTCAATATTATTATTTTTACAATATTCTATTTTTCTTTTATCGTTTTCAATTAAAGTTTTATACTCTAAACCCCATTTTCCTTGTGGTTTTTCATAATGTTGTAATCCATTATATTCAATTAAATGAGATAATTTTCCATTTTTAAAAATAGCAAAATCAAATCTTAAAATACCACCATTTATTCCTTTTAAATTTGGAAAAGTATATTGAGTAGAAAATTCAATATTATTTTCTAGTAATATTTTTGTTATTTTTTGTTCATTATAAGAATGAATACAGCCGCAAGATTTGACTTTACCTTCTCTTATATGGTATCCAGCTGTTACAAATTGCTTTCCACATATTTTACAAATGCAATTCCAATGAGCGTAACCTTTTTCATCTGATTTTGCTTTAGATAAAACTTTAATTCCTTCATTTTCAAATTCTGTCATATCGACAGTATTTAAACTAGCTTTTTGTTTTTGTAAACAACCACAACTTTTAGTATGACCACTATTTAAATTACGGGTATCTACAATTATTTCATTCCCACAGTCACATTTACACTTCCATTTTCCACCTTTTATATATTCATAAGGTGTTAAATAAGTAAATTTTTTCCCTGTTAAATCTACTCTTGGTTTTGATTGTCTAGTTTGTTTAATTTTTTCCATAAGATTTTCTCCTTTTTATTTTGTTCTATTTATATATAAAAAGTTTCAAAATCTTATTTTAAAGTTTGACCCTTAGATTAATAAAAATTAGTTTCCCACGGGATTCCAATGGGTGGTTCCCCGTTAGCTATTATAAAATAATAACCCTTGCCGATAAGCAAGTAAAGTGTTTCATTGGCAGAAAGAATTTAATCTTAATACCAATACAATGGAGCGGTTATATCAACAGAAATAAAGATTTGTCTTAAAAATTTTCTATCGCTCGCTCCCGCTTTAATCATACGTTGTGCTAAATCTAAATCTTTTGGGCCTATATAAGCGTATTGGACACAATCTGGAAAATAAAGATTAAATGAAGCTTTATTTAAATCGCCATTTTCTCTTAGCCATTCTGCATATTTCTCTTCTGCTTCATAAAAAGCGTCATAGTCCTCTTCTGCATTTAATCCTTCATTAATGCAATATTCACAAGCCACTTCATAATCTGCTTGTACTTCTTCAAGTTTTTCAATTCCAAATTGACTATCAGATTTTGCCCAACTTTCAAGAGGATTACGAAGTCCTCTAAAAGCTCCTTCAAAATTCATAACTTCAGTTTTTTCAAATTTCATTTTTATTTACCTCCGTTCCTAATAATACATCAGTAGTAGTCGGACCAGTGGTAACTTGATATGTTGGTATAGTTATTGGAGTTGGTGTTGTATAAGTCCAACTATGAGCATTATACCCCTCCCAATAAACCTCATTTAAAAGATTTTCTAACTCTTTTTGAGTAAACTCGATTTTTCCATTTTTATTTTTCTAAAATACTTTTACCATCATTTTTTATTTACTCCAATATTTCCATTATATCCATATGTATCAGCTTGATATAATGAGATAAAATACTTTTCTTTTTCATTTAATTCATCTCGATTACATTCTAAAAGAATTTCAAAAGTAAAGTTCTATAGTCCATATTGTTGTATAGCTTTATAAAGTTTATTACCAGGCGGCGTATCAATACCCAATCCTGCTTTACAATGCTAACTCCATCTTTTATATATATCAACAGCTTGTCCAATATAACATTCATTCGTTTCAATGTTTGTTATTTTATAAATTCCCATTTTAGTTTTATCTTTTAAAATAATTGGAAATTTAACCTTAGCAAGCGGTTGCCAGTATGTCTGCCATATTAACATAGATAAAATACGAGGTTTAGCTAATTCCATTTTAACTTTTTCTAACTTTTTAATGTCAGAAAGTTCTATATTTGATGGAACCAGTCTATAATCATCCGCTTTACTTTTTATCTCTTTCTATCTCAATAAGGACTAGTATGCGGCCTTGCGTGTCTACTTTAATGTCTAGAGTGAAGCGGCTTCCGCCTAAACTTCCTATCTAAGTAAACCTAGCTAATATTCATACTAGTCTTTTTGCTTTTGACATTCCATTCTTTTAAATTCTAGTTGTTGATCTATTGACTGACGTCTTACGTTTTCATAATCTTTTAATCGAGATTGAATAGCCTATTCTTCAAAATTGTATTTCTAATTAAATTGTTGTTCTTTTTGCTATATTTTTTCTTCTATTGAGGATAATCTCTATTCAGCTTCTTTTATTTTAGTTGTATATCCTTGCTAAATTGCTTCTTGCTAATCTTGTAGATGAATTGTTTTTTTGTTTAATTTCTCCTACCAAGATTTAAAATATATAGCACAAGTACAAAGAGCGCCGAATAAAACAATAAAAACAACCCATATTGCTATTGAAATCTACATATTTATAATAAAAATACCTGGGCTATTTTTATTTAACCCAGGTAATTCCTTTCATTAGGCTTCATAATTATAAGTTCTACCGTAGTCAGTAAACTCGATAAACTTAACGCTCTTATGAATTTTCTTACCAGTATCTTCGTCTGTGTCTTCAATTTCGCCAGGAATACGAACCATAAGAGGCTTTACTTCTTTTACTTTCTTACCATCTACCTCTTCACCAGTTTCTTCCTTATGATTTGTAAAAGCAGCTGTAAGAGTTGCATTAACACTCTTTGCGCTCAAACCAAGTGCTTCAGCAATATCATTAGCTGTAATACCGTCTGACTCATGTTCCTCGACATACTTCTTAACTAGAAGTGCTTTTTCACTAAACTTACCCATTTTATCTTTCTCCTTTTTTAAATCAATTTTATTATTTATTTTATTATACAAAAAATTTTATAAAAAATCAACAACATTTTAATTCTTGCCTAATATACTGATCAAGTTTAAGTATTTCTTCAATGGAAAGAGTGTCTACAATATTATCAATTTCAGCAGAAAGTTCTTCAAGATTATTGCCCCGTTTTCTACTTTCCATTTCTATTCTAGCTATCTCTTTTGCTTTTTTTCTTAATTCTTTTTTATTCATAATATTATTATACCAAAAAATTTTTAATAAGTCAATTTATCAAGTTCAAGAAATCTTCTTCAGTAAGGATTGGAATATTTAACTTTTTAGCTTTTAAATTCTTACTTGAAGTAGATTCTATATCGTTATTAATTAAATAATCTGTTTTTGAACTTACTGAATCAGTTACTTTTCCGCCCTCTTTTTCAATTGCGGCTTTTATTTCATTACGGTTTTTAAAAGTTTTTAATTTACCTGTAACAACAAATGTCTTACCTTCTAGTTTATTCGATACCGAAATAAAAACAACCGGCCGCATTTCTTTTATATATTTTTCAAAAATAGAATCTGCTTCAGTAAAATCATAATCAAGTAAAGTTTGAATCATAACTTCACCAACTCCAGTTATTTCATACAATTCTTGATTATTGTTATCAATGGCTTCTCGGAAAGTTTTATAATTTCCAAATTTTTTAGTCAATGCTTCAGAAGCTACTTTTCCAATTAATGGAATTCCAATAGCACAAATAAATTTAGAAGTAGGACTTTTTTTACTACTTTCTATTGCGTTTAATATCTTATTAACTGAAACTGTTCCAAATCCTGATTTATTTGTCCATTCTGTTTCATGCTCTTCTAACTTAAAAATATCTTCAATATTATTAAGCCATCCATAATTAATAAGTTTTTCAAGTGTAATTTTGGACAAACCTTTTATATCTAATCCTTTTTTACCACAAAAATGGTCTAAACGATTAATTAGTTTCCCATTACAATTTGGATTAATACAATATAAAACTTCACTATCATTATCTTTACGAATTTCAACATCTCCTCCACAATAAGGACAAGAAGTTGGGATTTGAATACCTGGTATCATTTTTGGGTTATTTGTTTGGGCATGACTTACTTGAGGAATAATCTCGTTAGCTTTATAGATAAATACTCTTTGACCAGGAAAGGCTCCCCCCATTAATTGGGTCATAATAGTAATATTATGTAAACTTGCTCTATTGCAAATAGAACCATCAATATCAATGTCATTATAAATAAGTACAGGAGTTAATTGACCCGTTCTACCCATAGTCCATTCAATATCTTTTACCTCAGTTTCATATTCTTTAATAGCTGGTTTCCAAGCAATAGCATCTCTGAAGTGGTGGGCAGTTGCTCCTAAAGATTCTCCATACTCTATATTGTCATATTTAAATACAACTCCATCGCAAGGAATACCTCTTTCTTCTGCTCTTTTTTGACATATTTCGAGAGCTTCTTCTATATCTTCTTCATTTTTTATTATATAAAAAGGCACTATATTAAAATCATAATTTTTAGCCGCTATAATCTTATCTAAATAAGTTAAAATATCTGAATCATCAATAGAAATAATATCCCACATAATAAAAGAAAGTTTACGAGATTTAACCTCATTCATATCTAATAAGGCTAAAGCTCCTGCCGCCGCATTTCTTTGATTCTTAAATCGTTTAGAATCAAAGTCTTTTTTAAGTATAACTACTTCTCCATCAATAACAACGTGTCCAGTTTTAGGAATAATAAGAGGAATACCTTTTATATAATGAGCATGTTCAGTAATATCTCCACCTATATATCCATCTCCTCTAGTGTTAGCACTTACCAATTCTCCATTTTCATAGACAAGACGTACAGAAAGTCCATCACATTTTACACTTGCAATAAGAACTTTATCTTTTTTAAAAGATTTAATCTCTTCAATAGAATGAACCTTATCAAGACTTAGCATAGGTCTATCTATAATATGAACTTTTTTAATGCTATCTAATATAGGGGCGCCAACTGATATTTCGCCCCCATATTCTTCAACTAATTTATCATATTCAAAGTCTGACATGATAGGAGAATCAGTATTATAATAAGCATTTTTTGCTTCAATTATTTTCTGTTTTAATTCTTCTCTATTCATTATTTTTATCCCTCTATTACATAACTAGTAAGTTCATGACAACAAGGACATTCACATGAACAACAATCTTCATTATATTGACCACTATACCATTGATATTCAGTTTCGTCTGCTTCAAAAATACAATCGCATGTTATACATTCAAAGCGTTTAATTTTTTTTAATTTATCTAAATTACCTTCTTTAATAATTTTCATTTTATAATTGTCGCAGATTCTACGACACTCCTCTCAATAATTTTAGTTCCCCCACCCAGTTTAGACTGAACAGAAATTTCATTAACAGGAACACAAATAGAATTTGGTTTACCTGCAATTAATATTAAATCTTTTTCAGTAGCATGAAGTGCGGCCGCCACATAATCATCAGGGTCTAGCTTCAATGCCATAACACCACGGCCGCCGCGGTTTTGAATAGTAAAATCAGAAATAGGTATGCGCTTACTTTTTCCTTCTTTTGTGATTAATACAACATAATCATCATTAGAAGAAAAATTAATTATTCCAGTAATGCCATCTCCATCTCTTAAATTAATTCCTTTAACTCCACTGGTTAATCTACCAATAGGTTTAATATCATTAAAAGTAAATTTGATAGCATATCCCTGTTCAGTAACAAGAATAATTTTTTCATCATCATTCATAAAACGAACAAAGGCAAGTTCATCATTATCTTTTATTTTAATAGCTTGAATACCTGTTGTCTTTTTAGTATTAACATATTCTTCAAATTTTGTCTTTTTTACAAGACCATTTTTAGTAAAGAATACCACATAATCTGCGGGTTTTTCTCCTTTGGCAGATGTAATTTCTCGGATGATTTCCTTATCATCTAGTTTTAAAATAGTTTTAAGATTAACTCCCCTAGATGCATTAGTTCCTTCAGGAATTTTGTCTACATTCAAGCGATACATTTTTCCTTCAGAAGTAAAAATCATAAGAGTATCAACAGTATTTGTTGCTAGCATTATTCTAGTAGATTCAGAAGCTGTCTTTACTCCTACTCCTCGTCTGTGTTGTACTTTAAAACTTTTCTTAGGAATACGTTTTACTTCATTTAAATTATTAATAATGATAATAACATCTTCAGGTATAATTTCAGCTTTTTCTTTTTCCTCTTTTGTTACTTCAATTTGGGCGAGTTCTGTTCTACGAGCATCTCCATATTTATTTACTAATCCTTGCAAACGAACTTTTAATATACCAATTTGTTCATCTTGATTATCTAAAATTTGATGAAGCATAAAAATTTTATCATTTAAATCTTCTGCTTCTTTATTTAATTCTACTTTTTCCAGTCTAGCAAGAGAAGATAATCTCATTGCAAGTATAGCCTTAGCTTGATTTTCTGTAAAATTATATTTAGCTATAAGATTGATTTTAGCGGCTGCCGCACTTTCAGATGCTTTAATTAAAGCAATGATATTATCAATATCTTCAAGTGCTTTAAGCAATCCATTAACAATCTCTAATCTTGCTTCTGCTTTTGTTAAATCAAAATTACATTCTTTAACAATACAATCAAGATTATGGTCAACATAAATTTTAATTGCGTCTTCAAGATTCAATTCTGTAGGAGTTTTATCTATCAGTGCAACTTGATTATAACTGAAAGAAGATTGAAAATTAGTTTTATTATATAATTTTGCAACAATAGAAGAAGGGTCAACTCCTCTTTCACAAGTTACAACAATTCTAATCTTCTTAGAACTTTCATCATGTATATCAGAAATGCCTTCAATTTCTTTATCTTCACAAGCTTTACCCACTTGTGCAATTAATCCTTCTATTGTTTCTCCATATGGTATTTCATAAAAGATAATTTTGTTTCCTTCAATATTATATCTAGCCTGGATTTTTACTGTTCCATGGCCAGTTTTCATAATCTTAGGAATATCATCTTTATTAATTATTAATCCACCAGTCGGAAAATCAGGGCCATCCAACATAGGAGTAAGACCATCCAAATAATCTGTAATCGCTTTTGCGACATCATTAAGATTATGAGGTGCCCAATTGCATGCCATGGCAACCCCAATACCAGTGTTAGGATTACAGAGTAGATTAGGAAAGGTAGAAGGGAGAGTAATAGGCTCTTCAAGAGTCTCGTCATAGTTAGGTATAAAATCTACATTATTTTTCTTAATTCCATTTAACATTCCTTCTTCTGCTATTTTGCTAAGGCGGGCTTCGGTATAACGAGCGGCAGCTGGTCCATCACCTGCAATATTCCCATTGTTCTAATTGTTATTAACCATAGGTTTTTTACCCTATGCTCTGGAGGTTTCCCTCATTTTCATCGAATAGTTAATTCTATTCCAGTATAGCATATCTTTTTAACATAATAAACTCTGTTATTATACTACCCGTTAGCGCGGACTCTTGGAGATATTATATTCTTAAATTTGCATTTAAGGTTCAATCTCTATGCGTTGCGTTTGACTATATTATTACATATAGCCTTCAATCTCTGATTAGGATGACTAAACCCTTCCAGTTTAATTCCGCACTGATCATTCTAAATTAATTGGTAGTTTCATTTAGAACGGCATAATTTTTAACTAAGTCAAATTTTCTTTCAAGATATAATTGATTTTTATTTTCTAATATATTATGGTAAAATTTTATTATTCCATCTTTATTAGAAATTCTTAATCTAAAAATGGAATTTATTTGGTCTAATTCGATTGAATTAATTTTTATTGTTTTTTCAAGATATTTTTTGATAGATTCACATAATTCTTTTGTTCCTGAAATACCTATTTCATGACTATTTTTAGAAAAATAACACCAACCATCTCCGTCAAAAATACCTCTAATAAAAGCATTTTGTAATTCTTCATTATTAAAATTATACATAGGTTCATGATTTAAGGCGGTTTTATTTGGAATAATTCCATATTTCAATACTGCATTACACATTTCTCTACTTGAAATGGTTAAATTAACAATAGAATTTTGTTTTCCTTCTGTAAAACCAGAACCATTTTCAATTTTTATAGGAATATTACTTTTTAAACATTTATTAAATTTCTCAAGAATAGATTTATCATCAGCCTTTAATCTAAATCGAAGAGTTGTTCCAGTGTTATTTCCATCTGCTAATAAAAAACCTAACCAATATGCTTTTTCAGCAGTGTCAATTTTATTAAAGTATGTTCTATCATAAGAATATTTTTCTCTTTTTGACCGAGAAGGAATATTTAATGCTTTTAATTTGTTATAAAAAGTACCTCGATCAATATTAAATTTTTTAGCTACATCTGTAGTTGATTCTTCTTCATGCTCTAAATAATACTAAAGAGCTTGTTTGTAAGTTTCATTCATTTTAATCATATAAAATATCTCCTTTTTATTTTTGATATTTTATATAAAATTTTACCATAGAAATTTAATCAATTTTTACCTTAAATGTTAAAAATTTTTATTTACCATGCCAATCAATTAGAGGGTATCTCATCACCCAAGGTTGAGAAAGACGTACCATAGCTCCATAAATAGATGAATCTCCATGAGGATGGTATTTACCCATAACATCACCAACAATTCTTGCGGCCTTCACATGAGGTTTGGATGAGAATCTTTTCTCCTCAAATGCAGACCAAAGAATACGCTTAGCAACTGGTTTAAGTCCTGACTTAGCATCTGGAATTGCACGGTCGGTATTAACGGCGACCGCATATTCTATAAAGTTTGTACTTAATTCTTTTGTTAAATCATTTTGCATCTTCAAACACCTCTTTTATAATTTTATCTGCAAGTTCTTCTGCTGTATCAGGGGACAATGCCCAATTTTGATATTTTCTATGACAATCAAAGCAACACTCATCTCCATATTGTTCATAATCATTATATTTACAATTATCGCAATAAGAATAAGATAATTCGGTAGTTAAAATATTTATAATTTTTTCTCTATTACTCTGCATTTTAATCTTCCCATTCCCATTCTATTTTATAAAAATCTTTTAATGCCACTTTTAATTCATGATAACATTTATGGCAATAATCTACAGATTGTATTGAATTATTTATTTGAGATTGATAAGTTGGTAATCTTAATTGATAAAAAGTACCTGGAAATGTTGTATAAAACCCACAATTATCACAAATAGCTCCAAATTTATTTCTTGCCATTTTTTAATTCCTTATATCTTTTTATGCTAAAATTATACTTCATTTTATGATAATTATTAGCTTTTTTAGAATCCCAAATAAGTTTAGTACCACAATGAGGACAGTATTTATCTCCAAAATGTTCAACATAAAGCCAATAATAACATTTTGGACAAAATCTTTGATAATGCATACCATCTTCATCAGGTAATTTTATAATTTTTCCTTGCATATTTACTACTCCAATTCAAATTTATTTATTTTACATTCCGGTATATTATAATAATGATGAATACCACATTCTGAATCATCATAAATTAATTTATCATTTTGTAATTTACATCTATATTCAATGTCATCTATTGTACCTGTTTCATATACTCTTGACCAAGAATGTTTACAATCAAGACATGTCTTTGCTAGTTGGAAATCTTTACAATTTATTTTTTCAATTATATCATCAATTTCACACTATCGTTTCAAACAATACCATTCCTCAAGATAAGATGATTTCCAGCTATAAGAATGAAATTTACACGGATACTAAAAACAATTTTTTAATTTATCCATATTAAATCCTTTCTATTTCTTCTTTATGGTTAATGAAAAAATCTTCTCCAATAAAAAAGAAATCATCAAGACCATTTTTAACCATATTTTCATTTTCGTCATAAAGCAATACTGCATAAGTCATATCTGGGGGTCTATAATAATTTACACTATAAATAATTATTTTATAATTTTTTCCATCTGAACTATGTAAAATAAACTCATCATCTATTTTAATTTCATTCTGCATTAATATTTTCTCCTTCTTCTGTTAATCTTTTATTTTTCTCCAATAATCTGAACATAATGCACAATATCGTTCAAAATTATTTATTTTTTCTGCTTTACATCCCATACAATGAATATATGCTTCTGTTTGTTTTCTTGTTAAAGAGGTTCCATCATAAAGTAACATACAAAAATCAGGATCTTTCTCTAGCTGTTCTTTATAAAGCATATAACGTTTATAACGATAATGATCTTCTTCTATTGGTTGATAAGAAGATAAACCATAATTAGAATCTTTATTAATTAATAATAAGATTCCTTCTCCTTTTCTTCCTTCTAATTCATTCTGCATTATAAGTAGCCTCCTTACTATGTTGTCTAATAAAAGCTTTTCTAGGTTCAATTTTAGTTCCCATTAAATCTTCAAAAAGTTCATCTGTTTCGTCTATATCTTCAATAGTAATTTGTTTAATAATTCTATTATTAGGGTCAGTAAGAGTTTCTTCAATTTGTTCTACATCCATTTCACCTAAACCCTTCATACGGTTCACTTGATAATTTCCAGTATTAGTTTTTCTATATTGTTCAAGTTCTTCGTCGTTCTTAAGATATTTATAACCTTTATTTCCAGCCAAAGTAATTTTGTAAAGAGGAGGAACTCCTGCATAAATATATCCATCATAAATCAAATCTGGACAAAAGTTCCATATAAAGGTATAAAATAGATTCTTAATATGTGCTCCATCAACGTCAGCATCACTCATAATGATAATTTTACCATAACGTAAATCATCTTCATCATAAGTTACTTTCATCGTTTTAGTATCAATCTTTAAACCAAATGCATCAATCATTGTCATAATTTCTGCATTTTTCTGAATCTTATCTAATGTAGCTTTCTGTGTATTAAGAATCTTCATGTTATTCCATTATTTCTAATGGCACTGACTAACTTTTACTCTATAGATTTGTCAAATCTTTTAAAACGAGCACTCCATTTCCAATAACGTATCAATAGTTATTGTACTCCCAGTCTCACCCAGGATAGTCGATACATGATTTAATCAATATTGGTATATGTTTTATATTGCACACATCGTAAAACAGCTGTTTTACCTATATGATATTTATTCATTAAGTGAGAAGTTGTCTTACCTTCTTTATATTCTTTTCTCATCTCTCGAACTTCATCAGGAGTTAATCTATATGTTTTTCGAGGTCTTTGATCAGGAATATCATCTTTTATATGTTTATAAGTTTCTCTCTTTACAATAGCTTCAACCGAAGAAATGGACATTTTATATTCATTAGCAAGCTCTGTTAATCCTTTATTCTATAAATAATATTTTTTACGCATTTCGATTACTTGTTTCGTGTTTAAAACGGCATTTGTATATCGAATGTCTTGTTTAGTTGGAATATTACCAACACTTTTATAAGTTTCTCCTAAAACGATTCTTTTAAAAGTGCCTTCGTTATTATACAGCATTTGATAATCTTTATATATTGAAGAAATATTTTCTCCTTCAATATATCTCTTTCTTATCTAAAGAACTTCTTCATTCGTTAATTTTGCTCTAGGATGATTTTCAGCTTGTAAAGATTTATTTTTTTCACGAGTTTCTTGTCTTTTTAATTCTACTTCTAGGCTGTGTACTTTAGGACTCCAAAACTGACCTCCTTTAGTAGCATTATAGCCATTATTAAAAGTATCATAATATTTAATCCAATAAATTTCTCGCTAATCTAAATCTTTTTCATCGCATAACTCAATTACTTCAATCTAAAATTTATCTAAACCGTATTTATTAAAAGCTTGATATAAAGGATATGTTTGAACTTTTTCTGATTTATAATCATATTTATGATGACGATTATATCTATCATAAATATCTTTTGCCTGCCCAATATAACTATGTCCATTTATTAAATTTGTAATTTTATAAATACCACTCTTATGTGGTAAAGATCTTGCATTTTTCATTTTAAATGCCTCCTTAAAATAATATCTTTCTATGTATATATTATTTTTCTTTTTGTGCATTTAAAATTTTCTGTCCAATATTTGATTAAAAATTCACACGGGATTAACTTCACCTAAACATGTTTTGACATTCATGTGTAATGGTCAGCCTTCCCCGTTAGCCACTAATGTGACCCCTGTGATAACAGGTTAGAAGTGTAGGGGCAAGTATTAATATTCGATTATTGATGTTAATCTACGTCTACCCCGTACTGGCATTACTGCTTGAAATTCATTATCTCTTGCAGTCTTTAATCCACCAGCAGCACTATTACCTTCTACAATATATATCTCACATTTACTGCGGTCTTTGCTATAACAATCAGCTAGCTTGCTATCAAATTTAAGAGCTTTCTCCTTTTTCTTACCCTGTTCTCTAGCTTTTTCCCTAGCTTTCTTTGCAGCTTCCCTAGCCTTTTTAGCATTAATAGCCTTGTCCGCAATTAATTTAACTTCTTTTTCATTATTGTTTAACCAATAACTTAAATTTTCAGATAAGGCTGCGTTAAAAGGCTTCATATCAATTTTAGTGATACGGCTCTTAACCTGAGCATCATATGAAACATTTGGAGCAGTAATATTAAAAATAATATACATACCTTCCTGTATATCATCACCACTTAAATTTTCATCTGTAGCTTTTAACCATTTCTTCTCTTTAAAAAATTTATTAAATTCTCTAGTAATAAGAGTTTTAACTTGAGTAATATGAGGACCATTCTCGGTAAGACCAGTATTGACATATGGAATAATGGTTGAAGAATAATTAGATGTATATGTAAGAACCATATCCATCTTATTCTTACCTTCAGCATAATTCATATCAAACCTAGAGTCAATCAGTTCTTTAGCACCGACCGCCGCATCAACCAAATCATGTAACCCTCTTGTAGATACATAATCATATATCTTTCCATTTTCTTCAAGATGTATAGTTAATCCAGGACATAGACATACTATTGTTTTAAACAGATTATGAATCTTATTACTTTCTACTTCTGTATGAGTAAAAAATTCTTCTGAAGGTTGCCACTCTACTAAAGTTCCACCTTTTTTTACATCTTCAATGGCTTCTTTGCTTTTTGGCTCTCCATTATATCGAATTTGAAAAACGCCTTCTTTAAAATGGATTTCTTCTCTTTTCATATCTCTATAAGTGGAAACTACTAACCAATGAGAAAGAAAAGTAGTTATCTTAGAACCAATACCAAAAGAGCCAAGTGAGGTTCCTTCATATGTTCCATCTTCTCTATATTTACCAGAAGTATTAAGAACACTAAAAGCAGCTTCAAGAATTGTTTTCCCATCTTCTCTAAAGCTGTTTGGAATAAAACCTTGTCCATAATCTCTAACAGTAACTATATCTTTATCTATTGTTACATCAATTCTATTTCCATGTCCTAATCTATATTCATCAACTGCATTAGAAATAATCTCAACTAACAATTGAGTTGAATATGTAGTATCTCCTGCATAAACTCCAGGACGAAGTCTAGTAAATTGTAATGGGTCAAGCGACTCAATACTGTTTTCATTATATAAAGTTTTATCTATCATATTAAAACTCCTTTTCATTTTATAAATAAATTATATCATAATTTTTAAAAATTTGCAAATTTCATTCTTCAGTTCATATGAAAACAAAAATCTTGCATCATTTTAGTTCTTGATTCATATCATATTGACTTGACAACTCTAAAAAATTTTCATATAATATAAAAAAGGAAATAAGTCAAACAGGTGACACGTACTCGTTTAGATTATATATAGACAAAAAAATAGGAGGTAGTATTACACTACCTCCATTTTTTATTATTTTATCCTACAGTAGGATTCGCAATTCTTTTTAACAAATCACTTGCATAATTAGAACCTCTACTTATTACAATTCCTGTTAAGAAAACCCCAATCATAGGATTAACTACCATTCCAAGAGCTTCAAAAGCGTTAGCTCCAAAAGCAAAAGCAATAAGAATTCCAATTATAATACTAATTAACTGAGTAATTCCAGTTTTCTTTTCTCCAGTTTCAAAAGCCTAGGCAATTGTCTTACCATACTAGATAAGGCCTTCTACAAGGACTGCCGCAGCAATAATAATTCCAAATTCCATAATCATTTCCTCCTAATTTATTTATTATTTGGGTCAAAATCATTTGTTACTAAACGCTCTTCATAATCTTTTCTAAGACGCTCAATTGTAGCATCAGTTTGATGATTTAAGAACTATGGGTGTTCTTCACAATATTGATGATAATGAGTAATATCCTGCATTATTTGATTATAACTATCCTTTGAATGTTCCCATCCTTCAATAATTTCATCCATAAATTTAAGAATACGAATACGACATCCAACTGCGGTTCTCTAATCAATTTTATTATTTAATTTCTAAATTGCTTCAAGGATCTTTTTTAAACAGTCACTTTTTTTATCTTTACGTTCTAATAGAAATTGAAGGAATCCCCATAAAGCATTAGAGCCTATTATAGCAACAATAACTGTTATAATTAATTCTAATTCAATATTCATTTGTTTTATGTTTCCTCTTTCCCTTCTTTTTATTTTTTTACAATGTAATCAGCATATACATAGCCAAATTTACCATTGTATTTAATTAAATACCATTCACCTTGCTCATATGATACACCAACTTCAGTACCATTTTTTAAAGGACTGAAAGAACATTCTTTTGCACTTAATGTAGGCTGTAATCTTACTGCTAAATTAGAACCATTTGTTTTTACAATTCCTTTCCATTTAACAGTATGAATATCATCTGCAACAACAACTTTATTTACATTAGAAGAAATCGAAGTTGAATTATATGCAGGTCTACAGAATTTTGTTCCAGGTAATTTAGAATTATAATAAGTTTTTTGGCATACACCGCCACCATTATCTACAATAGAAGAAGCGCCACTTGTATTACCTTCAATGGTAGTAAACTTATCTCCATCTACAGCAATAACAAAACCTGTATGAGCAAAAGTTCCGTTCTTATAAAAAATTACAATATCACCTACTTGTGGATTAGCATATTTTGTGAAGAGACTACCAAGAGTAGGGCAATAAACATATGGATAATGTTTTAATAATTCTTTAGCTCTATTCATTCCAAGTGCTTTAGTAATACACCATGTAACAAATCCGGCACACCAAGGTTGTGCTTGATAATTCTTACCACACCAATTATTAATATCTCTCCAATATTTGGTATAATTATTCGCGCCTGCGTTGCCTGTTTTACTATCTAAATTAGAATTAGATTTTTTCTATAAGTATCCTAATTCAGCTTTAGCTACTTCAAGAACTTTTTCCCATTCTGATTTTTCAATAGGTTTAGTTTCTTGTTTTTCAGGGTCTTGTTTTTCTAAACTAGCCATATTAAAAGCATCCATTACAATACTTAAATCAACGCGGCCATCGATACCATTTACAGAACCATCTGAGGTATATTGCCATAAAACCTGATTTTCATAATATTTATTTTTAGATACTCCGTATTCTGCAACCCAAGTATTATGTTCTGCGGGCGACGCAATTTTATTCATATTTAGATTATTATATAACCATGATCTAGAAGCATACACGCCACAAGGGATGCCTGCCGCGAGAAGTTTATCGCAAATAATTCCTAACATTTCAGTTCTTTTTTCTTTTGATAAAGTATCTGAACGTCCGCTCTTATCTCGTTGAACAACTTCACTATCAAGATATACTGGTAAGCTAATATTAGCATTTTTTACTTCATTAATAATAAATTGAGCTTCTTCCTCTGCTTCTACTTTTGTTATAGAGCAAGGGAAGAAATAGAAAGAATGTGGAATTCCATTCTTTTCACATGCTGTTCTATATTCTTTATACTTAGGGTCATATGTAATAATTCCAGTTTTACTTCCTCTATAACCGATTCTTATTATTACAGGATAACCTGTTGCTTTTACTTTTGTCCAGTCTATAATATTATTGAATTGAGAAATATCAATTATTTTTTGTCCAATAGGGAAGGTTGTTTTTAATTTAGAAATAGTTTTTCCTTTTTTAATTGCATAACAATTATCATCAAAAGTCCAAACTTCTCCATTAATAGTGGTTGTTATATTTTGATAAGCATGACCTTGGTTATATCCGCTTCGAGGTTCTAAATAAAATAAGCCGTTTTTTTCTAACCATCCTATTTGCATAAAACCATTATTATCAAGATAATACCAATAATCATTTATAAATATCCAACCAGTGTGCATATTTCCATTTTTTTCATCAAGATAAAACCATCCGCTCTTATTGTCTTTTGTTAAATATTGCCAACCATAAATAACATTTCCATTTTTGGGATCAAGGTAAAACCAACTCTCTTCATTTTTACTTCCCCAAGGAAGTTTATGCCATCCTGTTTTCATAGCTCCGGATTGAAGATCAAAAAAGAACCAGTTTTTTCCTCCGCTCCAGTTTAAATTTTGCCAACCAGTAACCATGTATCCTTTATTATTAAAATAAAACCAATTATATCCACCGCTCCACTTTAACCAATTCCAGCCAGTCGCCCAACTACCATCTGCGAAACGATACCACCAGCCAATTTTATCTTTAATCCATTCTTCTTGACTAGCAGCTGAATAAGGAATAGAGTATGTCCATTTAGAAGTACCTTTTGTAATAATTGCTTTTTTATCTGCAAAAGTCATTTCAATATCCGGGCCAATACAATTAAGAACCATTATTCCTGCTTCTTTACATCTTTTTGCTCCATATGCAGTAAATTCATTGGTTCCAATTCCATTGGGTTCTAAATCGTTATACCAACATAAATTAGCACCATGAGATTTTAACCCATTTGCTTGTGATTTAGGACAATTATTTCCGTGATGAGGGATTTTGAAAAACTTAACAGTTATACCAAGTTTATTAATAAGATTCCAAATAGAGTCTGGGCCATCTCCACTTGTCCAATAATACTGGTTTGGAAAATAAAAACATAAACTTCCATCATTCATATAAGACCAACCTTCTGTGTCATCGTCTGCAACTACACTAGGCTGTTCTCTATAAACATTAAATTTAATATCCCCTACTGAAACTTTATCTCCATGTTTTAAAAAAGTAACAGGGATTTTTTTAGAATTAGCTTTAGAAATAATATTATTTAAAGAGGCTATGTCACTACGCACTTCTTTACTACCTGCATTATTTCTAAGCCCGCCCTATAAAGTTTTTGGATCATAACAATAAAGTCTTATAACAGTAAAATAATTATCATCAATTATTTTCTAAATACCATAGGTATGATCATAGTGGGCATGGCTGATTACTAAATAAACCTTTTTAATTCCTTTACTTTTTAAATAAGAGATAAGTTTATTAGTTCCTGTACCACAAGCTCCATCAATAATAAAACAGATATTATTTTCTGTGTCTATAAAAACTTGGGTATCTCCATATCTAATTTCTTTACTAGGTATATCAAAACTAGGTATCCAACTTTTTATCATCTTTTTCACCTCCTAATAAAAAATCACTATTAATAGTTTTGGATCTATTAATAGTGATTTTTATTAAGAAATTTTTATGAGTTTTTGACCTTGTTAAAAAGTTGCTCTCTAATTTTTAAACTTTCTTTAATTTCTCTTTTTAAATAATCTATTTGTTTTTTGCAATCTTTAACTTCTTTATTATAATATTTAATATGTTGTTCTAATTTTTCTAAAATTATTTCATATAACCCATCTTCTTCGACACCATCTTGAATGTAAGGTTCTAAATCTTTTAATAAACTTTTTAAAGCTTGCTCTTTAATTCTGTTTATATCTCGCTTATCTTTCCAGTATTCTATCATTGCTCTTTTTTCAGCTAATCGTTGACCAAAAAAAGAACTAGGAGGATTTTCTTCTTCTTCTTTATTATAAAAGGCACCACCTGTATAAAATTTCCCATTATGTTTTAAAATCACGGTAGAAAATCCTTTCTAATATATTGATTTTACTAATTTCATTAAAACTCCTTCATATTTTCTTTTTTATAGTTTGCAACAAAAATTTTCCAAGGTTCAATGCGGTCGCCGCCTGATGTAAAGTTACCACCCTGGTATTCAATCCAGAAATCATCCAGAGTGTATTTACCCCTTGGACGGACTTCCGCCATATTAGTTTCTTCTTGGCAATGTAAACAAAAAAGTTTCTTTAAATGTCCAGGCTCTCTTTCTTGTCCTATTGTTCTAAACACTGGAATTCCTTTCATTCCACATTTGGTACAATAAAAATCGCTCAAAGTGATATTTCTGACATCTTTTGTTTTTCTTGCCATATTATATCACCTCTTCCTTAATATTGAAAAATTCTGACCAAGAACCTACATCAACCCAGATTCCATTTTCGTCCTCCCACATCCTTTGATAGGGAGAATAATAATTATGATTATCTAAAAATCGAAAAATAGCTCTACGAGTTTGTTTTAAAGTTCTTCCCTTTCCAATCTCTCTTGAAGTTCTCCTTGAAGGATTAATAAAGTAAACTTTATAAATTTTCATTTTTTATCACCTCTTTTATTTATTATAATATAATTATATCAAAAAAAAATAAAAAAATCAAATAAAGCAGAGAGGGAAGTCTCTCTGCTTTATCACTGATGATATTTAAGCAAGAATTCATTAGAAACAGCCTTGAAAGACTGAATCCCATCAGGGGCACGGAATACAATACCTTCTCTCATTTTGCCATCTACTACAGAATTACCAGTTGCATAATTAAGAAGTTCATTTACTGTATTAGGAAGAATAAAGTTATTATCTACAATAGGTACACAAGGAATATTATATTTTTTCAACAATTCTTCCATATCTACAGTATTCCATCTTCCGGTATGAGACATAATAAGATTAAAAGCCATAAAATCATGGTCTTTTTTAGAGTAATCTCTTTTCTGAATCCCCGCGCCATATGTTTCACCCTGGATGATAATATAGTCAGCACAAGGAAAAAGAGAAAGAAGAGTAGTTAAGACTTCTTTTATATTATATTTTTCTGCCATTTCGGTATATACATTAGTATCATAATAGCATCCCTTTTCAGGAATATCAAATACTACATTACGAGAACAAATATAAAATTCATCTTTCTTGAAAAGTTTCTTTCCTCTTTTGATAGCAAAAGTAGTAGAAGTTCCATCAATTTTTTCAGTTGCAATCCAAGGATTTTTATTTTCAAGAATCCAAGGCATATTCTGTATTCGTTCCTCATCTGTTTTCTTAATCCAAGAAGGCCAAGTACCTCTTTTATCTTTTTTTCTTCCAAAGAAAAGGAAAAGAAGTTTCTTACCCCAGTCTCTTTTCATAAGCCAGCGGAAAGGCTGATGAGAAAATAACTTACTGTTACGCTGAGCCATTTTCTTATATTTATCTGCGGATGCCGCTTTACGAATATTATCCTCGTCTACTGCATAAGTAACACTTAGCTGTTCAGTAAGGAAACGAGATTCATCATTAGAATAATGAGCTTTGCTTTTATTATCAATAATAACTTCAGCTCTTCCTTCTCCAAGAGGTTCTACTTGAACTGTCCAACCAAAATCTTCAGCAGCCATAAGTAGACCCTGACTGATTACCTTACCTTTAAAATATTTCTGAGTTTTAATTTTATAATGTTTAGCCTCAAGAAATTTAAAAGGTTCAGTTTCAGGTACCTTTGAATCAATCTCAAAATAAATTGCGGCGGACCCAGGTTCAAACTGACCTTTTCTAACCATAATATGCCATCCACCGACGACCGCCTGTTCAACTCTATCGGCTCCTTCGATAGGTAAAATTTTATCAATAGTTACAACATAGGCCAGTTCTCTTTTTCCATCTTTATTCAGCATTATCATCTACCTCCTCTTTTGGTTCAGCTTCAATTCCAATCCATAAATAATTATCTTGAGTAATACCATGTTTATTAGCGTAGGGGCTATATTCTACATCCGCTAATATTTCAATTAGCCAATTAACAAAATTGAGACATCTTTTATTTGCTTCTAAATCTTCTTTTAATTCATTTATACTATCACGATAATTTTCAATAAGTTCTATTTTTTCACTTAATGGATTATTAAAAGTTTTTATATCTTTAATATTTAAAGAATATCTTCCGATGCTCTTCATTTCGTTATTTATTGCAAATTCAACATCCTCTATTACAGCTTGTAACTTTTTAACACCTATAGGAGCTATTTTTTCAAAAGGAACTATATCTTTGAAAAAACGATATTCAGGGCAATTCCTAGAATAAGTTCCTAATGGGCAATACTTATCTTCTACTTTTAAATAAAAATTAATATAAGAACTCATTTTAAATCATCCTCCATTATTTCTTCCATATCTTCATATTCAGCTAATTTATTAACAATATTCATGAAAGGACAGCCATCACAAACTCCTTTATTCCAATGTATATAAGGAGTATCTGTAACTTCTCTCATCCATTCTTCTGCTGAACAATATTCTCCAATACGACAAGGGAATTCATCTATATGTCTTGTTAATCTTTTTTTCATTTTTTTATTCCTTTCTTTATATATTATTATTATATAAAAAATTATTAAAAAAATCAATTAATGCGGGCACTCGATTAATCTGAGGTAGATCTAGATTAATGTTGCATATAGGGGCCGCCGCAAGGTCAATTAAAATTAATAAAAAAAACAAGATTTTCATTTTATTTATGAAATAATATAAAAGAAAGGGGAAATTTTAATGAGTGCAAATAAACTTGAAAGATTAAAATATCTTCGTATTTTATAGGAAGATGGCTCATATTATGGAGACATACCCCTTGCTATTGATGCACATAATGTTTCTATGTAGAATAAATTTGACCTTCAATCAACAATTGGTGATATAAATTATGTAGAAGAATAGGATATTACAACTAATTTAAGAAAGATAAAAGATAAGATTGAAGGTATAGATGAAAATTTACTTTCGATTGAAGAAACTAAGGCGGATTCCGCACAAATTAATAGTAAGGTGGATAATCTTACTACTTTTGTTTAGAGCTTAGATTTAAATATAAATAATTTAGGTTTATATCAAGATTATGAAACAGGTTATGTTTATTTAACTTATAAAGGACAAAGAGGAACTCAAGGTATTCCTCTTGCTATTTTAAAAGGTTAGATTAATCAAAATGTAGATGAATATGTAGATAAACAAATTGATAAAATTGATAAGGAATTACCTATTTCTGTTTATATAGATTCAAGTGCAGGTAATATTTTTACTGATCCTAATATAAATACAGTTTTAACTGTAACTGTATATAGAGGAAGTACAGATATTACAGATCAAGTAAAAACTTTTAAATGGTCTAAAAGAGATAAAAATGGTTTTTTAGATGAAAATTGGGGAAGACTAATTTAGGGAAGAACAATAACAATTTCTCCCGCAGATGTTATCCAAAAAGCAGTTTTTACTTGTTAGGTAGAAATTTAAAAAGGAGGAATGAAGAATGGCACAAATAAGCTATGGTTCAATAACTATCGTTGATGTAACTGACATTGGATAGTTTAGTGTATATCCAAGAGCAAACTCATCAAAAACACAAATATATAATCCAGATGCTGATTCTTATGTACCAAACTGGGAAACAAACAATGTTGTTATTTCTCCTGTTACTTATTATGCAGGTAGAAACATTACTGCTTTGGCTACTTATACATGGCAAAGAAGAAATGGTGGGGGAACAGCTTCTGCACTAATAACAGGAGAAACTGTTGTAGGAAATACTTTAGAAATTTCTGAAAATGTTTTAGCAGGTGCAACAGGCGGATTAATTACATATGTTTGTACTGCTCATTATACAGTAGATGGAATAACCTTATAGGCAATAGGTTAGATTGATTTTTCTTTGGTTAGACAGGGAAGTGCGGCTAAAGTTGCAAAAATAACTGGAGATAATATTTTTAAAATTAATTCAAGCGGAAATTATCTTAATACTTCTATCACACTAAATGCAACTATTAGTAATACAAGTATTTCAGCTTGGAAATATTATAAACCAAATGATAATAATGCAGATGCTTATGGATATGTAACTTATCCTGGTAGTGGAACTGCAACAACTTTAACAATTAATAATACTGATGCTCCTATAGTGGCGGCCGCCGGAGAAAATGGAAATAATATAGTAAAAATAAAGCTAGTTACTACAGATAGCAACACTTTTGATATTTTTACTATTACAATTTTAAGAGATGGTGCTGATGCACAAAGTTCTATTTCAGCAGTTTTATCTAATGATGATCAAATGATTCCAGCAGATAAAAATGGAACTCCTGTAACTGGAGCTTTTGCAGATGCAAAAACAACATTAACAATTTATGAAGGTGGTCAAGATAGAACTTCTACATGGACAATTGTAAAAGTTTCTACTGGAGTAACAGATAGTGCTCCTTAGAATAACAAAGCTAATATTACAGCAATGTCAGGGGCTACAGGAAATGTTACATTTACTTGTACCAAAGCAGGAAAAATGCCTAATTTAGATGGTACTTTATCAGATCAAGATTATCCTACTTTTACTAAAGTATTTTCTTTATTGAAAGTTAAAGCAGGAGCAGATGGTATAAATCCAACTATTTATTCATTAGAAGCTAGCTCTGTTGTAGTAAATGAAACTTATACTTACACAGGAGATACAAATACAGTAGCAACTACTACTAGAACTCCTGGAACAGTAACATTTAAAGCATATCAATGGAATGGAACTACAAAATCAGATTATGATGGTAGAATTCAATTTTATATAAATGGAAGTAATGCTTTTTCAAATGAAATGACCACTGATGATAATGAACGTAGTTATGATTTTTCAGCTAATACTAGTACAACTAGATTAAGAGCAGTTTTATATGCAGCCGGTTCTAATAGCACTGAGCTAGATAGTCAAACTGTTATTGTAGTCAGCGATGGTTCAAAAGGTGCTCAAGGTCAACAAGGAATACAAGGAATAAATGCAGTTAGTTTAATTACACAAAATGAAGCAGATGTAATTCCATGTGATAATAGTGGTCATCCTTTTCAAGATTTTCTAATTGATATTCCTTTTGAAGGTTATCAAGGTACTTCTAAAAAAGCAACATCTGTTTCAGCCCCTGCCTTAAGCAAAGATGTATGGGGGATAGCAGCAAATATTACGGCTTCAACTAAAAATGCAACAGCCTCTGAGACAGGATATGTAAGATATACTATTCCATCTACAGCAACTGTTCCAGAAAATGGAAAAATAACTTTAAGTTTTTCTGTTACAACAGATAGTAATGAAGCAGTTTCTGTTTCAAAAATATACACTTGGACAAGAAGTAAGGCTGCTAATGATGGAGCAAATGCAGTTATTTTAACAGCTACAACTCCAGATGGAACAGTTTTTGAAAACGGAGAAGGTATCTTAACGATTAAAGGTACTTTATATGATGGTCCTGCTGAAGCTACTGGAGTTACTTATAAATATTATAATTATTCTACAACAGCTTCTCCAGCCGGATATGTAGAAATTACAACAGTTTATAATTCAAGTAATCCAGCTCCTTTATCAATAGCAACTTAGAATGGTAAGAAAGTGTTAAAAGTTAAAGGGGCAGCAGTAAATGGATATGCTTCATTCAAAATAGATGTAATATATAATGGTCATACTTATGAATAGTATGTATCTTTAATTGATAAAACAGACCCTTTACAAATTAGTGTTCATTCAACAATAGGAACACAAATTAAAAATGCTCAAGGGGTAGGATGTTTATATGTTAGAGTAACAAGAGATGGTACTGAAATTGATCCTGTTCCTGATAATATAACTGCAAGTGAAACTGATCCAACTAGTCCTAATAATGGAGATTATTTTATAAAATTAACAAAACCCAATGGGACAGGAACTTTTCAAAATAATGCGGCCTATACGGGTTCAGCTCAATTAATGAAATATAATGGGACAAGTTGGGTTGCTCAAACTTCAAGATGCAATTATGAATGGACATATAGAAATGTTAATAATATACCACTTACGAATAATGATAAAAAACCAGCAACAAGCGGGCAATTTATTTATATAGATGGTAGTTTAATTCAAAATAAAATTACAGCAGATGTGAAAGTAACATTAAATGAAAATAACAGTTGATAAGGAGGTGGCAAAATGGCTCAAATAAGTTATGGTTCAATAACTATTGTTGATACTAATGACATATAGAGATTTTATGTTTAGTACGCTAAAAATAATAGTTCTGCGGCCGCCCCTTCATCTCCAACTGCATGGAGCTAGGATAGACCATAGTGGTCTAATGGAAGTTATATTTGGCAACGCACAGTTGTAAAAAGACAAGGCGTTCCTTTATCTTCTTCTGACTATGGAAATCCAGTATGTATTACTGGAGAAAGAGGTTAGCAAGGAGATACAGGAAATGGAATTTCTTCAATTGTAACGACATATTGTAATTATGGAACTGGAACTCCAACATAGGGATATTCAGGTTGGGGTTCTAGTGTCCCAGAATATGATAGCAATAAACCTAATTATTGGGTAAAAACAACTGTAAATTATACTTCTGGTAATCCAAGTGTAACTATTTATAAAGATTTAGGTATTACAGAAGCAGCTGAAAAGGCTAATTTAGCAGTTACAACAGCTCAAACTGCCAATACAAATTCCATTGAAGCAATTAGTATTGCAGGAAGTAAAAATAAAATATATTATAGTAATAATTTTCCTACTGGTGGAACTTATATAAATGGAGATACCTTATTTAAATAGTCTAATGCTGGAACTGTAATGTATGTATATGATGATACTTACATGGATACAACAAGCGGACATTGGAAACAGCAACAATTTGAAGAAAATGCTATTTCAGACTTAGCAATTACAAATGCTAAAATTGCAAATTTAAGTGGCGATAAAATTACCGCTAACACAATAGCAGGAAATAAAATAGTTGCACATGATATAACAACACTTTAGTTAGCTACAGATGCGATTAAATCAAGTAATTATGTTGCAGGAACTGCACCATATTCAGGAGCTGGAACTTTCTTAAATTTATCTAATGGAAATATATATAGTCCAAATTTTGGTATAAATAATGATTCAACTGATAATATTACAGATGGTGCTTATATAAAAGGTTCTATTTATGCTTATGACGGTAGAATAGGCTAGAATCAACTTAATTATTGGTATATAGGTAATTATTTGGATTATAACCAACTTAAGTCTGCTTATATAAAAGGAAATGGAACAGCTACTATTCAACTAGGAAATACAAGTACATGGAGATTAAATACTAATAGAATTCATACTGCTTGGAATGATGATAGTCAAGAGGAAGAAGCTTATAAACTTCATTATCCTGTTTATGATTCAAAATATTGGGATATGGGTTTACATGTTCCTACTTCTAAAACAGATAAATTTATTTATGTAAGAAATAGTGTATCTACTAATACTTTAACAAATCTACAAAATAATATTAATGACCAAACAAATGGTACTAATAATTATTGGAATTATCAATTTTATGTTACCAGTGAAGGTAACTTATATGCTAAAAATATTTACGTATTAGATTAGTATAATAATCCTATTCAAATTGGAGGTTCCGGTGGAATTGCAGGAGTTTTACCAATTTATAGTGGAGGTACTGGAAGTACTAGTTTTACTTCAAAAGGTATTATATATGCTAGTGATACAAATCCTCAAACTTTACTTTCAACTGCGGCTGGTACATCTGGACAGCTTCTGAGTTCAGGAGGAAGTAATGGTTCACCTTCTTGGATAAATGCATCTAGTTTAAGTGTGAGTCATGCAACGACCGCAACTCAAGATGGAAGTGGTAATGTAATTACTTCAACTTATATACCTTTAAGTGGAGGTACTTTTACTGGTTAGGTTACTATTGAAGATTCATTAACAGTTTAGGATGGAATTACAGGAGATTTAACAGGTAAAGTAAATGGTTTTACATTAGGAATGAATGTTCCTAGTGGGTCAAAATTAACTGATACAGTAACAACAGTTACAATAACAGGAAATGGAAATGCTATTACTTCTATTTCTGCAACTAACGGTGCTATTACAGCTACTAAAGGAAATACTTTTTTAACTACTTAGACAGACCCTATTTTTTCAGCAAGTGTAGCAGCAGGAATACAGCAAACAGATATAAATAATTGGAATAGTAAAACAGATAATATAGGTACTGTAACAAGTGTAAAAGTTCAAGCTTCAACTCCATTGCAATCTAGTGTAAATACTGCTCAATCTGGAACTTTAGATACTACAATGTCTTTCATTAATCAAGATGCAAATACTGTATTAGCTGGGCCTAGTAGCGGAACAACGGCGGCCGCGCCAACTTTTAGAAAATTAGTGGCGGCAGATATACCAAATTTAGCTTGGAGTAAAATTACAAGTGGAAATGACGACTTGAAGGCAATTGAAGCTTTAACTGGTACAACAGGATTATTAAAGAAAACGGCTGCTAATAAATGGGCGTTAGATACTACTTCTTATGTTCCAACTTCTCGGACTGTAAATGGGCATGCTTTAAGTGATAATATTAGTGTAACAAAAGCAGATATAGGTTTAGGAAATGTTGAAAATGCTTTACAAATTATAGATATTGGTTCTAATGATGCTGGTCAATTAGTTTTAACTTTTGGAGATAATTCAACTGATACTAGAACAGTTTCAATTACAGCAACAACATCTTCATCTGTTGCAAAAGCTGAAGCTCTTAATACAAACGGCGCAAAAGTAGGTGATTCTAATCAACCTGTTTATTTTGGAACAGATGGAAAGCCTGCTGCTATTTCTTATACTATTGAAAAATCTGTTCCAGCAGATGCAGTTTTTTCTTATACTTTTGATGGTACATACAATGCTTCTACAAATAAAGCTGCTACTGTATCCACGGTGACAAATGCTATTAATGCTTTGGATGGTGGAACAATAGGAACTGGAGGTACTGGGAAAACAATTACTGCACTTTCTCAAACTAATGGTCAAGTAAGTGCAACATTTAGTAATATTAGTATTACCAAATCTCAAGTTAGTGATTTTTCTCATTCACATGGAAATATTTTAAATGCAGGAACTATTACTTCTACAGCAGTGGCTTTAGGAAATGGAGATAGTTTATTATTTGCTGACTCTTCTAATAGTGGAAAAATTGAAAAAAGTTCTATTACAATAGGTACAGGAACTACTAAATATTTAAGATAGGATG
>CAMUZC010000002.1 GCA_947165105.1 uncultured Lachnospiraceae bacterium
GTGTATATTACAATACTGATGTTGAGCGTGGAGCTCTTGGCATGCCTCTCGGTGAATGGCCCTGAAAATTTTAAGAGGGATTAAATAATTCCTCTTAAAAAATATATGCCAGCTTAACCCGAGCAGCCTCGGGCGCGCTCTTGAAAAGCGATGGTCACAGGGATGTGATGGCGGGCGGCACGTCAGGCTGGCGCCATTTAAATAATAAAGATTAGAGTGTAAGTAATTATGGCTAAAATCGTAATGGAAATTAAAAATTGTTTAGAATGTTCTAAATATTGAATAGCCTAGTGAAATGCCTCCAGTCCCTGATAATTGCCCAATGAAAGGATAAAAAAAATGACATTTGAGTTAAAGTATAAAGATAATGAAAATCCCCTTTGGGATGGTCTTGTCAGAACAGAATTTCTTAATAAATGTGTATGTTGCGGTAAACCTACTCATTTTATTGAACTTAATTCAGAAGAATATCTTTGTTCTGAAGAATGTGTAGAAAAATTTTATAATAAAAAGTCATAATGAAATTTATTGATTTATATGGCGATATGCGCCCAGGAAAAGATGAAAAATTTGGTATTATTTGTGTTCCGAATTTTATGCCTTGTAGTGTTTGTGGACATCCTACCTGTTATGCAGAAATCAATTATGAAGGTTATTTTTGTTCAGAAGAATGCCTTGAAAAATTTGAGGAGCAATTAAAAAAATGAAACTTAAAGATATTGTTCATAATTAGCAAGAAGTTCTTTTTAAAGGAAATTCTATTAAAAATAATATTATTGAATCTGTTAATATAAAGGTTATTGGTCATTTTAATAATTGTTCTTCTTTAGAAATTATATGCTCTGATATTTGTTGTCTTTCTGGATATAACAATACTAAGAATTTAGGTTTTTTAATTAAAGCTTTTATTGAATTATTTGATTTAACAGAAGAAGATGGACTAAATTTAAATAAAATCCGTAATATTCCTTGTCGTTTAATCTTTGCAGAGGATGGTAGTTGGGGAGATAAATGTATTGGATTTGGTCATTTTATGAAAGATAAATTTGTTTATAAAGAAGATTTTGTTAAAATTAATGAATAAATTACTTCGTAATTTATTCTAAATATGCCGGAGTTCCATAGTGGTCAATTGGAACGGTCTTGTAAGCCGTCGCGTAAGCTTCGCGAGTTCGAATCTCGCCTCCGGCTCCAGGCCCTATAGCTAGCGCATTTAAGGGGTCATGCGCGGCCCCGGCTATAGGCAACCACCTGCCTTCATAGCTCAGTTGGTTAGAGCACTTGACTAGTAATCATGAGACCGATGGTTCGAATCCATCTGAAGGCTCCATATGCGGGTATGGTGTTAGTGGTTAGCACGAGACTTTGCCAAGGTTTAAGGGCCGGTTCAAGTCCGGCTACTCGCTCCAAAGGTAGATAAGTGTTATATTTTAAGTCTTTTTCAGTTAATAGATTCTGAGTTTCAGCCAACAGAAACATTCGGCTTATCTACCTAATTATGCGGGATTAGTGTCTAGCGGCTAGCACGTCAGCCTTCGTTTTATTAGTTTAAAAGAAAAACTTTGGTTCAATTTTTATAATGTAACAGTTCAATTTTTTATATTTAATAGAAAGTGAGATGATTATTTTGCCAACTATTGGAATATATAAAATTGAAAATTTAAAAAATAAAAAAATTTATATTGGATAGAGCGTAAATATTGAAAAAAGATTTAAAGAACATTTAAGATGTGGAAATTATAATGATTCTTAGTTAATTGATTCTGCTATTTAGGATATGGGAAAAGAAAATTTTTCTTTTCAAATTATAAAACAATGTTCTTTAAAAGAATTAGATGAATATGAAAAATATTTTATAAGTTATTATAACTGTATATTTCCAAATGGTTATAATAAAACAAATGGTGGTTCATCTAATTTTTAGATGTTTTTAAAATATTCTCCTGATATTTTATTGGAAATTATCTAGGATATAAAAGATACTCAATTATCTTTTAAAGAAATTTCTGTAAAATATAATTTAGATTTAAGTATGATTTATTATTTAAATAGAGGAGACTACCATTATCAAGAAAATGAAAAATATCCTTTGCGACAAGTAAAAGATTATTCAAAAAAATATCATTATTGCATTGATTGTGGAATTTTATTAAAAACAAATTCAATGAGATGCCCTAAGTGTTCTCATATTGCTTAGAGAAAAGTAGATAGACCATCAAGAGAAACTTTAAAAGATATGATAAGATCAATGCCTTTTACTAAAATAGGTTAGCAATTTGGAGTTTCTGATAACGCTATTAGAAAATGGTGTATTGATATGCATCTACCATCAAAATCCAAAGATATAAAAAATTTTTCTGATGAAGATTGGACTAAAATATGAGTGCAAGACTCATATAAAACACCACAAGCTGAAAGGGCCAGTTCGAATCTGGTATCTCGCTCCATAAGAGACATATACAGCAATTATTAAATATTCTTTGCCATTTTAAGAAGAAAAATATGTCTTGGGTGCTTTAAAAAGCGCCTATTTTTATTTAAAGGAGAAAATAAATGAAATTAACTAATAATGTTCAAATTACTGACTTTCTTTCTGCTATTACTGATGCAAAAGATAATATTTATCTTCGTTCATAGCAAGGAGATTGTTATAATTTAAAATCAACTCTTGCTCGCTATGTAGCAATTGCTGAATTATTAAGTGAACATGGAGACGAATTAGAATTATTTTGTGATAATAAAGAAGATGAAAAATTCTTTTTCAAATTTTTCAATCAACATCCAGAAGTTCTTTAAAAAATGCGCTTACCAAAAATTTGCTATTCTATTTATAAATAGTCTATATTAGAAATAGTAAATTTTTGGTAAGCGCAATATTTTTTTTATTTGAAAATATATAAAAAATATATTATAATATATATAGAAAAAAATATAAAAAGGTTTATAAATTTTTTATGAAAGAAATTATTATTAAAGGTAAAAATTCTGAAAATATTATTAGATTAACTTGTTATCATTGTTCTTGTATATTTGATTTAACACTTGATGAATTTGATAAAAATCAAAAAACAACTTGCCCTCAATGTGGGACTAAACTATCTATGTGGTCATCTTTTAAATAAAAATATAAAAGGATAAATATAAAATGGATTTTACATATCAAGAATTAATTAATTATGCTTCATATTTATATGATATGCCAATTACAATTTCATTTGCAAAAAAAGATATTTTATTTCTTCATACTCCTTTTGATGATTTTAAAATTTATTTAAAAGATAAAGAAAGATTTAATTATTTTACTATTGCTCATAAAAACCATTATGAAAATAAAGGAGCTTGGCATACACAAATGAAATGTAAAAAATTAGATTATGCTATATATATGTGTTTAGTCCATGGATTTAATAAAATTTACAATCTTTGGTCAGAAGATGAAGATTATGAAAGATTTTTAATTGACGCCAGGAGAGCAATGAATTATGAATGAATTAAAACTGCTAAAAGATTTGCGCGAATGCACTGGCATCGGCTATACCTCTTATCGAACTGCAATCGCATATTGTAAAATGCATCCTGATTGTTCTCCACTTGGTTATCTTGATGCACTTTATAGTGGCGTTAAATATAGTAATTTAGATAAAGCTATTAAAGATGCTAGTCTACGACTCGAATATAATCCTCCACATTGGACACAAGATACAGAAATTTATATTCCATTTAATAAACTTTATGGGTTACCGCCTATTAATAAAGATAGTTTTGCAGAGGTAATTATAAAATATGATTAAACTTTATGAAGTCAGATGGATAAACCCTCGTGTACTTTATCAAAGCACTTGGTATATTAAATTAATTTTTGCTCATAATGAAGATGAGGCAAAACAAATTTATTTAAATTATTATCAATCAATGGGTATATTCTATAAAATAGAAAATATTATAATAGTAAAAGAAATTCCTATTGATTCTGGTGTATTAAGTGGAAATGACCTTATTTCTATAAATTTTGAAAAGGATGTAATAAAATGAAAGCATATTTACAATTTGGTGACTGGTCAGAAGATGGGCATTGCAGATATGAAAATGTCCTCGTAGAAATCAATACAATGGAAAATCTTTTGCAAGCGCAAAAAGATATAAAAGCTAAATATGGAGAAACTTTTTTTGAAGAATTTGCGCAAGATAATCCTTCACTTTCTCCTAGAGTTTGGGGCGCTTTTATTGCAGAAGGAATGTCAGTATCTCTCCTAGCTCACTATGATACTTATAATGATTGGTCTGATTTTTGGGAACATAAAGGTAATATTATACATGCTCTTCACGTTGATTCTTATCCTTTAGTATCTATTGAATTTGTAGAGCATGCTTTTATCTGGCTTTTAAATAAATATGGCGCAAATATTACTATTCTTCCAGAAAATGAAGATATACCTCGAATTAATAATTGGACTTGTCCTGGATTTCAAAACGTAGGGTATGGGTGTTTTTATGATTAATCCGACTAAACCTGGCACTTATACTACAATATTTAAAGATGGTAGTATAGTTTTATATAATCAATGGTTAACTTTTGATAACCCCAATCTAAATAAATGGTATTTTAATGAAGAATATCGCGGAGGAGTAATTCATTGGTTTAAACCAGAAGAAAACTATCAAATAACTAAATATTATAAAGTGCCGCGACATATATTATATGAATTAGTTGAAACTGAACTATTTCACGAGGCTTATTTTCAATATTTTGATTTAATGGAACTTCAAGCCGCAAGTTATAAATATTGTGAAGAAAATCAAGCTAGTTTTGAAGATTTGACTGAACGTTATATAGAAAAATATTTCAAAGATTATGAAATAATTAATTGAAAATATTAAAAAAATATTATATAATATATATATAAAAGATAAATAATATATTATATAATAAATTAATATTATTATTGATAATATCAAAAAAAATACTAAAAGAAGTTATTCTTATAGTATTAAAAAATTAGAGATATTGAAAATAATGTATAAATTATTGCATGATTTACGAGAAAGAAGTGGGTGCGGATATTCAATTTGCAAAATGGCTATTGAATATTGTAAGACTCATCCTAATTGTTCTCCATTGGCTTATCTTATTGTTAATTATAATGGAGTAAAATATAGCAATATTGATAAAGCTATACTTGAAGAAACTAAAAGATTGCTTATCAATCCTCCCGCATATGCTGATGGAACTAAAATTTGTGAGGTATTAAATAATGGAATGGCAAGATAAAATTAAAGAAGGCATGCGGCTTATGAGTGAAGGATGTTATGAGTCTTTCCAATCCGCAGGAAAATGTAGTAATAAATGTCCTTTTGCTAAATATTGTATTATGCTTGAATATGATATGGTAGAAAAAGATATTCTAAGTGTTTGGCAATGGAGATTTATGCTATGAAATATTATAAAGTTCCAGAATATGTTTTACAATTTTTAGTAAAAAATTATTTTTATAATGCTTCTTGTGAAGGATATTTTGATCCTATGGAAGTATTAGCAGCAAACCATCGGTATTGTCAAGAGCATAAAGCAGGTTTTAATACGCTTACAAAAAATTATATTGAAAGACATTTTAAAGAATTTGAGGTATAAAATAAAAATGTTTGCTTATATTTATGGCAATCCTGGTCAAACTAATGTTGAGCTTATGTCTAATGATAAATTACTTCTCCAAGAAATAGCGATGGATGATTATTTCAACTTTATCTATGAACATTGGTATATAGATTCTTTTTGGGATAAAAATATTGCTTGGATTGATCCAAAAATGTATTGGGATTGTTATAAAAATCTTTCAAAACTTTATAGAATAGTAGATATTTCTGATAAAATTATTTAAAAATGGAGTGATAAATTATGCTAAATAAAAATGGTGAGCGTGAACTTGCTTAAAATTATAGGACAGATTTCGTTAATAAAATTTATTTAACTTCTATATATAATAGAAAAAAATATAGAAGGAGATATTTATTAATATGGCAAAAGCGATAGATTTAACTAATTAGGATTTTGGATATTTACATGTAATAGAAAGAGATTATGAAATTTAGAAACAACATCCAAATGAAAGATAGGCTTGGTGGAAATGTGAATGTAAAGCCTGTGGAAAAATAAAATCTTTTAGAAGTTCTGTTATTAAAAAATCTAAATCTTGTGGTTGTGTAAAAAATTATGGGCCATTAACTGAAAAAGCAAAAAATCATCTTAAAGAAATGACTCAAAATAATAGTTTAGATTTAACAGGTTAGCGCTTTTCTCGCTTATTAGTTTTATCTTATGCTCCCAAAGAAAAATAGATTTACTATAATGGAAAACATAAGCGAACTTGGCTGTGTTAGTGTGATTGTGGCAATCAATGTTATGTAACAACAGAAAATTTAAGACGAGGAGATACTCCTTCTTGTGGTTGTATTACTCGTGAAAATAGAAGAAAACAATTAAAAGATTTATCTGGATAGAAATTTGGTCATTTATTAGTATTAAATTATATTGGCATAGTTAATGGAAATACTAAATATAAAGTTAGATGCGATTGTGGGAAAGAATATGAAATTTTTGCTAATAATTTGACACAAGGGAACACGACAAGTTGTGGTTGCATAAAAGAATCCCATGGAGAAAATAAAATTCGTGAAATTTTAACTCAAAATAATATATTATTTATTAATTAGAAAGTTTTTCCAAATTTTAAATTTAGTGATACAAAAGGAACGCCAAAATTTGATTTTTATTTGCCAACATTAAATACTTGTATTGAATATGATGGAGAACAACATTTTTCAAAAGTATTTAATTTTGATACAGATGAAAGTTTTTAGCAGAGACAATAGCACGATATTGAAAAAAACAATTATTGTTTAAATAATGGAATTACTTTAATTCGTATTCCTTATACGCAATATTCATTTTTAAATATAAAAGATTTATTACCAGATAGTTCAAATTTTATTATTAAGGAGTGATTTTTAATGTTAGATTCAACTGGGACTCGGCAACTCGCATATGTTGTTCTTATTGATGGCATTGAGCCTATTCCTGACTATGATCGAGTAGAGCATGCTATTGTCGGCGGTTGGCGAGTAATCGTTCAGAAAGATCAATTTGATGTAGGTGATCCTGCTATCTATTTTGAGATTGATAGTCGTGTCCCGAAGGATAAAGAATGTTTCGCTTTCCTTGAAAAGCGTAATTATAAGGTAAAGACGTTAAAGATGTGTCACACGATCAGCCAGGGACTTCTTATGCACGCAAGTGACTTTGGCTGGGAAATCAAAGAGCAAATTTATATTGATCATAGAGATGGTAGCGAGGAGCGAATTCCCTATATCGTTGATGATAAAGGAATTGAGCATTATGTTGATGATGAATCTCGTTTTCTTACTAAAATTCTCGGTGTAACTTATGCCGATGAAGAGGATAATCAGCGTAAGGCTGAAAATATTGACCCTAATGCTAAATATCTTTCTATGAAGGCACGCCATAAGAAATTTTTTAGTAATAAATTTATAAAGAAAATGTGGAAATATTCTTGGTTTAGAAAATTTTGTTTCTTCTTTATGGGAAAGAAGAAAGATAAACCTCGTGGATTTCCTACTAAATTTCCTTTCGTGCATAAAAGTGATGAAGAGAGAGTTGAAAATATTCCATTCATTCTTAAAGATAAAGAGCCTTGGATTAAAACTCAAAAAATTGATGGAACTAGTTCAACCTATATTCTCGAACGAATCGGTAAGAATAAGTTTGAAGAATATGTGTGTTCTCGTAATGTGCGGCAATTAACTCCTTCACAAAAGAATTATCATACTGATATTGAAGGAAATGTATATTGGATGATGGCGGATAAATATAAGATTTTCGATTTTCTTAAATCTTATCTTATTGAAAATAATCTTGATTATGTTTGCCTCCAAGGTGAAACTGCTGGACCTTCCTTGCAGGGTAATCCTCATAAATTTAAAGAAATTTGTTTCTTCGGTTATAATTTTATTCGATCTGATACTGGACGAATGAACAGTATTGAAGCAGCAAAAATTTGTAAAAATGCTGGTATCCCTTGGGTTCCTATCGCTGATAAAGCATATATTCTTCCCGATGATATGGAAACTCTTAAACTTGATGCTGATGGTCCTTGTCTTATAGGGGAAGGCCTTCGTGAAGGTTGGGTTTATCGTAGTTACGATGGTAAACAATCTTTTAAAAATGTTTCAAGAGAATATCTTCTTAAACATTAATAAATTGTCAAGGACAAGAATATTCAAAAATGGCACTATAATTTTTATATTATATAGAAAGAAGGTTTGATAATATGAAAATTTAGCCAGGAATGAAATTTGGACACTTAACAGTTTTAAAAGATAGTGGACAAAGATAGTAGCGAAAGATTATGTGGGAATGCGAATGTGATTGTGAAAAGCATAATCACATTTGTGTTCGTACAGATGCTTTAACCAGTGGAAATACTATTTCTTGTGGATGTGTAAAAAAAGGTAATAAAAATCGTAGAGTCGATTTAACTGGAAAGAGGCATGGGCATTTAGTAGCGTTATCTCTCACTCCAAATGAAGATAAATATAATTAGAATTTACTATGGATATGTCAATGCGATTGTGGCCATTAGATAATAGTTAATTCAGGAAATTTTTATCATACAAATTCTTGTGGATATTGTACTCAAAGTAAAGGCGAAGAAAAGATAGAACAATTATTACAAAATAATAATATAAATTTTATTAGAGAAAAACGTTTCTCTAATTGCCGTTTTCCAGATACAAATGGATATGCTAGATTTGATTTTTATATAAATAATAAATATTTAATTGAATTTGATGGTAGCCAACATTTTGAAGGATGGGGTAAATTAACTTCATTAGAACATATTTAGCAACATGATAATTTTAAAAATCAATGGTGTAAAGATAATGATATACCATTAATTCGTATTCCATACTGGCATCTACAAGATTTATGTATAGAAGATTTACAATTAGAAACAAGTAAATTTATAGTAGGAAAGGAGTGTGACAAAGTCACACATGTTAAATAGAGAAGAGCGCCGTGAATATTTGCGACGTAATAAAAAAAATAAAAATCTTTCTAAATGCCCGAAATGTGGTTTTAAATCTTTGTTTTATTCAACAGCAAGGGGCGAAAATGATACAGTTATTAAATGCGATATATGTCAAGATATAGTTTTTGAAGGCCCTGATGTTACTCGCATGGTGCCGCCTGGAATATATCTACCGCTTCCTTTAGATATTTTTGAAATAGCATTAAAAGCTCCTCCAGAAGAAGAGAATGAAAAATAATGATTGATAAATTTGATAATAAATATGCTTTTCTAAGTAATTTTTATTATTCTCCTATTTCACCTTGGGCAGACAATATTGTTTACCCAACTGTCGAGCATGCTTTTCAAGCTATGAAATCATTAGCTATTGAAGACCGTGAGTTAATTGCAAAAGCACCTTCTCCAGGTAAAGCTAAATTTCTTGGAAGACGACTTAATTTGCGCCCTGATTGGAGAGAAGTAAGAATTAATATAATGTATGAAGCATTAAATGAAAAATTTAAAGACCCAAAACTTCGTGAATTGTTACTTGCTACTGGGGATGAAAAGCTTGTTGAAGGTAATTATTGGAATGATACATATTGGGGAGTATGTAATGGAATTGGAGAAAATCATTTAGGTAAATTATTAATGGAAGTTAGAGATGAAATAAAAAATGAAAATTAATTGGAAATATATTTCAAAAGGTGAAATTCCTATTAAAGATACGCCTGTAATTTGTCTTTTTCCTGGTACTGAAAATGATTATGCTCTTTGCGTTTATGCTTATAAACAATGGTTTTCACAACCTGGAAATGTTTGTTGGAGTGACATCTTTGATCAATGGACTTATTTACCTGATGAATTTTATAATCGACAAAATTTTTGTAGCTATTATATAGTTGATAATGGAATAAGTTATTGTTATAAAATAAAAGACCGAAAGTGTTGTTATTGTAACGGTAATCAAAAAAATTGTGATTATTATTAATAAGGAGAAAAAAAATAAATAATGAAAATTGGTAAAATTATTGCATTTAGTTTAAGCGCAATTTTTGTAATTATAATGCTTTTATCTTGTTTTGTTTCTGTTCCCGCAGGATTTACAGGTGTTCCAGTTACCTTTGGTAAAGTTGCTAATTATACTCTTGATAGTGGTTTCCATTTTAAAAATCCTTTTACAGAAGTTGTTAAAATGGATAATCGTATTCAGAAGCACACTGTACATTTAAGCGCTTTTTCTAAAGATATTCAAGAGACTGAAGTAACTTATACAATTAACTATCAGATTAGTAAAGATAATGCAATGACTATTTATCGTACTATTGGTAAAGAATATTTTGATACAGTTATTGCCCCTAATATTAGTGAAGCTGTAAAGACTGCAACGGCTCATTATACAGCAGAAAGTTTAGTTAATAATCGTGATAAACTGGCTCAAGAAATTGAAGATATTTTAATTGAGCTACTTAAACGATACAATATCGTAATTGTTGGCACTTCTATTGAAGATTTAGATTTTACTGATGCTTTTACTAATGCTGTTGAAGCTAAACAAGTTGCTCAGCAGAATAAACTTCGAGCCCAGACCGAGCAAGAACAGGCAACAATGGAAGAAGAGGCAAAAGCAAAACGAGCAATTATTTCAGCCAATGCAGAAGCAGAGCAGGCAATTATTGCGGCTAATGCAGACCTTGAAGTTGTAAAAATTCAAGCAGAAGCTAGTTTATATGCAGGTCAGCGTGAAGCAGAAATGAACCAGCGTATTAGTGAAGCTCTTACCAAAGAATTAATTGATTATTATTGGATTAAACAGTGGAATGGTGAGCTACCTACTACAATGCTTGGAGAAGGCACTAATGTAATGCTTACCTTTGATAAATAAAAAATAAACGAGAAAGATTAATTTATCTTTCTCGTTTTTCTTATTTTATTGAAAGGAGAGATAAATATGCATTTTTTAACAGGTCCTGAAATTTGGCTAGCAGTAACAATATGGGCTTTTGGAGCAGGATGCGGAATTATATGGATGAGTATTGTTTTTTATATTGATAAAAATAGAAATAAACCCAGGTCAGGTGCTCACTGCAGCGATAAGAGGCGTGCAAACCGAGGCATAAAATAAAAATTGGTTTAGATTTTTTTAATACAAAAAAAGGAAGAGATTATCAAATCTCTTCCTTTTTATCTTTTAATATCAGATTAAGAATAACTCCTGCTACTAATGCTAATGCTGTTCCTGACAAACTAAATACAGCTCCACCTAATGCTATGCCACTAATACCAATAGCAAGAACAACAGAACAAATAATTAAATTCTTTGAAACTTCTAAATCAACATCTTTAAGAAGTTTTATACCAGAAGAACTAATAAACCCATATAGTACACAAGCAGTTCCTCCGCCAATAACACAACTAGGAATAGATGCGATAAAAGCTTGAATTGGTTCAAAGAAACCTAATAATATCATTAAAATAGCACTAATTATAGTTACTTGTGAAGATGCGCACTTACTAAAACCAATAGTTCCTACACTTTCTCCATAAGAACACGCGCCCAATCCTCCAAAGCAAGAAGAAGCAACATTAGCAACTCCTTCTCCTATAAAAATTCTTGAAAGCCCTGGCTTTTCATAAAGGTCTTTTCCAATAATATTACCTAATGCTTTATGATCGGCTAAACATTCACAAATAGCACTAACAGTAAAAGCTAAATACATTATGATAATAGGAATAAGTTTTGTAAATTCAACAGCTTCAAATTTTGTAAAAGCAAAAGTTGGAAATACAAATAAATGAATATTATCAAATTTTGTAAAATCTACTAAACCAAAAGGAATAGAAATTACATAACCTACTAATGTTCCAATAAGAAATGGAAACATTGACCAAATTCCTTTAAGATAATGATTGGCAAGAGCAATAGCAAGGACTGTAACTAAAGCAATTGATACACCGAGATTACCTGTATCACCTATATAACCACCAATAAAGCCCATAAGATTAATACCAATAACAATAGTTACTGAACCAATAAGAACTTTCGGCATAAATTTATATAAATTATCAACTGCAATATACTTAAAAATAATACCAAAAATCATATAAGTAAGGCAAGCTACTAAACCACCTACTGCAACTGCCGTATAACCACCCGCAGCAAGTGCTGCTAAAACTGGTGCAACAAATGCTCCACTATTAGAAATAAACATAGGGGACTATCTATTAGTAATTAACCAATAAACAACTGTTGCCATACCTGCTCCAACAAAAGCTCCTGATAATGGCACATTACATATCTATGCTATTAAAGCAGTAGCTGTAAAGCAAGATAGCATCATCTAAATTGCAAATAAAATTAATTTATTAAAAGGTAGTTTATCATCTACATTATAAATCAAGATTCTTCACTCTCCATTAAATATTTATTTATTGTATCTCTTATAAAAATTAATTCTTCTTTTGGAATATCTATAAGAAAATCAATTCCATAAGGTAAAATTAATACTTTATCATTTTTTGGTAAAACATTTTGTAATCTTTTTGTTAAATTAGAAATTTCATCAGGATGATATTCATTTCTATTAAACTTAATAATATGAAACATAATACAAACCCCTTATAATATTTTATTTTATTATAACATATTTTTTTCAATTAGTCAAAAAGAAGTAGAGGTCAATCCTCTACTTCTTTTTCTGCTACAATATAAATACTGCCTTCTTGACCAAGTAATTCATAATGATTAAAAAAATCATTTAAAGTAACTGTATCTTCTGCAATTATTTTATAAGTAGTTCTATCTTGCATTTCATCATGCCTAAATACAGCAAATATAATAATTATTCCTATTAAAAAAGTAACAAGAGCAAATAAAAAAAACATTCCTTCATCTTCATCTATTGCTTTATATATAAAGAAAATTATTCCAGTTAGAAGTAATGCAAGGACAACTACTCCTATCCAACTACCAATATTAGAATTAAAACCCCAATATTCTCCTACTTTAATTATTTCAGTAGTTTCACTTAATACTTTAATTCCATTCATTTATTTAATCCTCAATGTTTTTTTAATAATATCTCTTTGAATATCATTTAAAATTATATCTACTTCTTCATTAATATTAATAGGATGACGATTAATAAAATTATCAGCATTATTTTGAATTAATTGATAATTTAATTCGGCAAGTTGATTAGCTTCTTCTTTAGAAAAATAAGTATTTTCTTTTAATTTAAGAATTATATCTTTACCATCTGGATGAAGACAATCAGCATATGGCCAATAAGAAGTATATTTTATAAGAAAATCAAAGATTCTAATAAGATGACTAATTGCTTTACCATCATAACCATATTTATTAATAATATTTGCTCTTTGAGCATGAGTATTATAAATGGCTTTATATCTATCTTTGGCAATACCCGCAATAGTTTTTACGGCTTTTACTTCATTATATCTAGCAATTAATTCTCGATTTTCAAAAAGTCTTTTAATTTCATCTTCATATTCTCTGTTAACAAGAATCCAAGGAGAAAAAAGAATTTCAATAAAATTAATATTTTGATTTCTTAAAATACTAAAATAATTGCGAATATCAATATAATTAGTATGTTCATTATTATCTCTGCAAGCTGTTGAAGAGACAGGTCGCCGTCCATAAATTACATCATTCAGAGTAGGAAGAACAATGAGCTTAGTGTCAACATCACTATCAAGTAAATCAAGCCCATAATTTTGGCTACCTTCAAGAGCGATAAAGACAATATTATGAGGGTTCATCCCATTATTAATAGCATCAATAAGATGGTCTTCTACTCTTTGACGAATAGCAATATCTTTTTCAGTTTTAATATCACAAAATTTATCTGTGAAGAAAAAACTTAATTCACTTCGTGTCATTAAAATCTTCCTTTCTATAAGTTTTCATTATACATTTCTTTTTTAATCTAGGAGTTCTACCCCAATCATAGCCAAGAGGATGAAGAACTCTATAATAAGCATTCCTACGGCGATTGTCAACCCAAGTGCAAAAGATAGTTATTTCATTTTCATAACCATTTATTAATTCTTTTTCAATAAGTGTTTTTTCAACTTCTTTAAACATTTCCCGCGCTTTGGCAAAAGTTTTAAATGGATTAAGTCCAGTGATAGTATGTTTATCCATATTAGAAAACATATCTTTACGTTTATTAAAAATAGTTATATAAATATTCCACCAACTAGAACTACGAGCATCATTAAAATATTCACAATCCATGCCTAATTCAATTGTTTGGTTATCTACACGCTCTCTAGCATAATACATATCACTTTCTTTATCATGGATAACTTCCATTTAAATCAACCTTTCAAGAAAATCTCTACCTTCACCTTTAAGCATTGGCATAGTTTTATCAAGCACCCAAACGCCATCTTCATTTTTATAGCAGCAAGTGCCTCGTTGTGCGCAAATTGGCATAGTTTCCCAATTTACGCCTTTTTCAGTTTTAAGCATTTCAAGAATATCTTTGGTAGTTTTTCTATGTAGTTCTTTTTGAGAGAAGTAATATTGACCGCAAGACTGAATTGAATTACGCACTGCATCCAACTGACGCCAATAGATGCAATTTACTACTTCTTCTTTTGGAATATTAAAACAACGAGAATCAAACAGTGCCCCACATTTAATACAATTATTAAGATGGCTATGGTATTCATTTGCTTCACGCTGAATTTCCATTGACTGCGGGATAAGACTATGATGCCAATCCCAAATCTCTTGTTCTGCTAGACGACGAAATTCCTGATTAAAATAAAGAGTTGCCATACTAGCTGATACAGAAGTAAGTTTTTCTACTTCATAGCCAAACCAAGCATCAGTAGTCAAAGTTTCATAATCAGTAAGAACAAGTGAAATTTCATCTGATTGATTATAAGCAAATACACAACCTTGAATATTTTGAGCAAGCAATAACATAGTATTATCCATTGCTGCATGTAAAATATTATCCCAAGGTTTATTTAGATGTTTTGTAAAAGTATGAAATGCTTTGCCATCAATACGAATAATTACAGGAGTTCTTCGCATTAGACTGATTTGCGGAACTGCTTCATATCTTTTAATTCTTTTTCCTAATTCATCATTCACCGGCATTACTATTTTCCTCCTTATCATCATATTTAAATCTTTGATAACCAACAAACTTATCATCTGGATCTTTAACAGTTACACCATAAACTTTAACAGTTTCTTCTACTTCAAAATGTTTTTCAAGAAGCCAGTCAATCCAATCTTCTGCCTAATAAGCATCTTCGGCTTCAATATCTAATGTAACAGTATATTTATTCATTTTTTACCCCTTAAATTATATTTTCTATAAATATTATAATATATTTTTTTAATATTTTCAATTAAAAAAATATATATAAAAAGTGCGCTTACCAAATTTTTGCTATTTTGTTTAAAAACCATTGGGCTTAAAAATGGAAGAAAATTGGTAACCGCACTGCCTCTTTTTAATTGAAAATATTAAAAAAATATGATATAATAAAATAAAAAAAGGATATAATAATAAAGTGATTACACTTGATGAAAATTTTGAAAAAAACTATAGTGTTCTATATCGTAATTTTATGATTGAAAATAATGAAATAAGTATGGGATATCTTAATGGACTTTATGAAGTCTGGCAAGCTAAACAAATTAATAATAAATTAAATAATAATCCTCATAGAAATATAATTGAAAAGATTGCAGAAATTCTTTACTTCTCTAAAGAAGGTTTTATGAATGAAGAAGATTTATATATTGCTTTTAAAGAAAAAACAAAAATTAATTTTTCTGCGATAGTTTTTAAATCTTTTCTTAAAGAAGGTTGTGAATGTGATCTTTTTACTAAAGGATATAATAAAGAAATGTTTTATAAACTTTTTGAGCCTGCTGGACGACTTTATTACGAGGTTTATAAATTATGAGAAATATTGTTATAATGATTCTTATTATTGCAGCATTGCTTATGCTTGCAATATGTATGATATTTTATTCTAATGCAGTTACCGGTATTTATCATACTCCAGGTAATTGCCCAAAATGCAATACTCATTTGGTCAAAGGTATTTATGGGATGTATACTGCTAATATCATTTGGTATTGTCCTAATCCAGATTGTAGGTGAAATAATATGTCTTTATTTTATGAAGCTTATCATATCACAGCAGAAAAACTTGCCAATGAAATTGGATGTGGATATTGGGATTTAGTAATTTATTTTACTAATAATTATGTTGATGATATAACAGGAAGAAGTTATCCTTTTTATCTTAAAAATGTATCTCCAAATTCAGATGAAAAGGGTATTGATAATGATATTTTTGCTTTTCTCTGTGACTGGAATTTAGAATATGAAGATGTAATTTATATAGATTTTTAAAGAGGTAAAATATGGAAAATAAAAAATTTTATTTTATTACAGTATATGCAGGTTATAATGAATATGGTCCTTATGATGGTAGATGTTGGGGTTTTTATGATAATTGGGATGATGCTAATGAAGTTCTTCATCATAATATAACTGACCTTAATGAAGGCATTTACCCTTATGGGATAATTGAAGAATATAGAATGGGAATTAGCGGATATAATTTTAGACGTTGGTTTTATAAATATAACTCAAATACTAATTGCTATGATATGGCAGAAGAGCCTAAAGAATTAAAACATCTTTGTAGTTTTAGTATTGGATAAATAAATTTTATTATATTATAAGGAATAAAAATATGACTAAAAAAGAGCTTCAAAAAAATACTTTTGGGTCAGTTTATACTATTGAAGAATTTTGTAATCTTTGCGAAGAAGGGTATATTACAAATTATGATGGATGGGGTTACTTTCTTTCAGATGATGGAATAGAAAGTAATTTATCTGTATTTAATCTAAAAGTAACACCAGAATATGCAGCAAAATATAATTTTATAGTGTGGTATAATAAATAATTAAAATTATAAAAGAACCTACAAAAAAATTTATTTATTTTAACTAGAATTTATAAAGGAGTAAAAAAAATAATTAAAGGAGTGATATTATGAGTATTCAATCTCTTTCTGTAATGGTTCCTTGTGGTGGTCATTGTATGAATAATTGTAAATTTTGCGTTTCTAGGATGCGAAACGATGAAGGCATTTTTGGACCTGAAATCATTAGTGCTACAAATATACCACAATCTTATATTAACCGTATTAAATACGTGCGTGATGCAGGCTGTGATAATATGATTATTACAGGTACGACTGAACCACAGCAAAATAGACCTTTCATTAATACGCTTTTGGCTATTAATTTTAAAATGGATAGACCTTTTTATAATATTGCTATTCAAACTACAGGCGCGGGAATGAATGAAAAAGATATAGAATCTTTAGTTCTTAATGGGATTAATACTCTTGCTCTCTCCGTAGCATCTTTTAATATGGAACATAATTGGGATATTATTCAAACTCCAAAAACTGCAAGAAAATTATCTATTGAGCAACTTATTAAAATCGCTAAAGCTAATGATATGAATGTTCGAGTATGTCTTAACCTTACAGATGAATTTATCTCATATCCTATTAGTTTTATATTTGAATGGGCAAATGAGAATAATATTAATCAATTAACTTTTAGAAAAATATATAAGAACAATATTTCTTGCCCGCAGAATGATTGGATTAGAACACACGAATATCCAATAGAAAAATTAGAATATATTAAACAGTTTGTGCGTGAGCACGGTACTCCAATTCGTAAGCTTTCTTTTGGAGCGACTTTATATGATTGTTTTAATATTGGAGTAGTTATTGATGAAGATTGTATGGCTAAAGACAATCTTAATGAAATGCGATATGCTATTTTAAGACCTAATAATAGATTATATAGTAGCTGGGATAAACCTGGTAGTTTGATTTTTTAAAAATTTTTTAGTATAATATTCATAGAGAATTGAAAATTATTTAATAAAAATGTTTAATGAGTTGCATTAGCAACTCAATACGGGCGCCTTGGGCAAATAGGTAAGTCGCAGGTCTGCAAAACCTTGAGATAGCAGTTCGATTCTGCTAGGCACCTCCATATGCCGTCGTAGCTCAGTTGGATTAGAGCCATGGATTTCTAATCCATTGGTCGGGGGTTCGAGTCCCTCCGACGGTACCAAATTCCGTAATCATATAAATACTTATGGTCAATTTAAAGTAAATTGAATAATTAAATTTAAAAAAAATTAAGAGAGGAATTTAAAAATGTTTAATGATTATCCTGTTGAAAATAAATGTAAATATCAAACTAGTGAAGAAGATTATTGGCGTACAACTATATATCCTAAATGTACTTGTGGGATGCGGCATTGTGATGAATATAAAGGATATTGTCCTATAAGAGACGATTAATTTGCGCCGGTAGCATAACGGATAGTGCGCTGGGCTACGGACCCAGGACTGTGAGGGTTCAATTCCTTCTCGGCGTACCATAAAAAAATAATGAGGTATTATATATGATTGAGTGTCCTTTTAAAGTTCATTTAACAAATTATCAAGAAATGACTTTATGTATGTTATATTGTAAATATACTATTGATGGTAGACATTGGGCAAATTATCCTGATTGTAATGAAGATAATTGTCCTTATTTACATGCTGAATTACTCGGCAATTTAATTTGGAAAAATGAATGAATTTGGTGGAATTAGTGTAATAGTAACACGGCAGTTTGTGGCACTGCAATCAACGGAGCATAACCGTTATCCCACCCCAATAGAAAATAAGTAGTATGGACCGAGACCCAATAAAATGGGAGAATGCGCAACAGGATTACCAGCATTATTTTCTAAATATTATATTTGTAAAGTGAGGAATTTACAATGAGAATTTTTAGTGATAAGACACATAAGGAATATGCAACTGTTGAGGAATGCGTAAAAGCAGAAGAGGAATTTGATAAAAAAGTTGCTGAAGAAAAACTTGCAAAAGAAAAAGCTCTTGCTGAGCGTAAAGCCAAAGAAGAGAAAGCTCTCGCGACACGTAAAGAGGCTGCTGAAAAAGTAGAAGCTGCTCGTAGAAAGATGGTTGAAGCGAATAAAGCTTACCATGAAGAGTTAGCTAACTTCTGCAAGAATTATGGGGCATATCATTTTAGTTATAAGATTGACCCAAATACTCCTTGGGAAAGCCTTTTTAATGATTTCTTCCATCCTTTTTGGTTCTAATCTCTAAACAAATGGGGCGCACATAACGCCCCAATTTATAGGTCTCTAGTGTAATGGTAACATAGCTGACTCCAAATCAGCCTGATGTGGGTTCAAATCCTACGGGGCCTGCCAGTAAATCTTTGGTCAGTATAACTTAATAATATTAAAACATTTTTTATATTGTATAGAAAATATAAGGAGTGATTTTTAAATGATTAGTAAAGTTTATCAAGTATCTGATGAAGATTTTAAACATATTATATAGCAATCTAATACTTATTCTGATTGTTTAAGAGCATTAGGATTAGGGACTAATGGAGGTTCATCTACTGATATATTAAAACGAAGAATAAAAGAATTAAATTGTTCTACTGAACATTTTAATCAAAAAAATAAATAGTCATATCAAGCAAAATATTCTTTAGATGAAATACTAGTAGAAAATTCTTCTTATGCAAATATTTCTTCATTAAAACGAAGATTAATTAATGAACATCGTTTAGAGTATAAGTGCGCTATATGTGGTTTAACAGAATGGTTAAATAAACCTATTTCATTACAATTAGATCATATTAATGGAATTAATAATGATCACCGTATTAATAATTTAAGATTTTTATGCCCCAATTGTCATTCATAGACTGACACATTTGCGGGTAAAAATAAATAAAAAAAAATAGATTTAGATACATCAGAGACAAAGGAGATTACTTCTTAGGAGTGGTCTTTTATGCGAATTAATTATCAAAATTTAATTGAATATTTAGGAACAAGTAATTTTTATGTTAAAAGATTATTTAATATTAAACCATTATTATAGAATGATTATGGTGAAGATAATGATTGTACTTTAACATCTTTAACAACTTTAATTCATTGGTATTGTCCTGTTTAGAAACCTCAAATAATATATAACATTGTTGAATCAATAGCACGCAAATATTTATATAAAGGAGACAAAGGAACAAATCCAATTTTTATTAAAAAAATATGTGATTAGGCTTGCTCTCAATTTGATTTATCTTATATTTTTGGTAGTAAATATGGAAAAGGTATTGGATATACTTTTGATTTTATAAAAAGAGAAATCATATATCATAATAATCCTATTATTTTAAATATGTGGAAAGATGGTAATAATTGTTATTAGAATCATACGGTTTTAATAATAGGTTTTGTTGAAACTAATAATAAAAGATTACTTGCAATTTATGATAATTGGTATCCTGAAATTAGTTATATTGATTATGATAAGTTATCATTTATTAGTAGTATAAATTATATTAAATAAGAGGAGAAAAAAAATGAAAAAGATTTTTGCTATTTTTATAGTTTTAATTTTGCTTTGTTCAATTTCTGTTTTTGCATTTGCAGATTATTTTCCAAGCCCTGTTGTGACTACTGAAAATATATTATCTCGTTTTGGAGTAACTATAATTACTGACCTTTATCATATTTATGATAAAAATACAGGAGAATTACTTCGATTTATCCAAAAAGATAATGTAAAAATAGAATTTAAAGATAATTATTTTATAATCACTATTAATCCAGAATTAAAAGATAATGAATATCTTGAATTAATTATATCTAATACAAATGATAATTTTAAAGTATTTGATAATTTTAATAATGAATTAATAGTTGAACATATTGATAATTATTATATTATTCATATAGAACATTCTTGTTTAATAACTTTTATTTGAAAATATTAAAAAAAAATAATATAATATAAATATAAAAAATAAAGAAAAAAATTTTTTTAAAGGCACATACAGCAACCATTTTTTTGAAAATATTAACTTGTTTTCTAAGATAAAAATTTTTTAGAGGTGCGGTTCCCTCTAACGACGATAATAAACTAAATCATTTTTCTCAAAAGAGAAGCACCAGAAAAATGATTTTATTATTTGGTAAGCTTCTTTGTGTCTTGTTTTGAAACTTTTAAGTTTCAAATTTGCGAGGTTAGCGCAACTGGTTAACGCACATGCCTTACAAGCATGGGATTCCGAGTTCAAGTCTCGGGCTTCGCACCATATATTAAAAATAGGAGTAAAAAATATGTTTCTTTATGAAATTTTTTTACAGCATTATCCTGTAGATGAAAATGGTTGGACTGAAATTGCATATCGTGAAGATTTAATTAAACTTGACTCTAGATTTGATACTAAAAATGGATGTAGTTGGGCTAGAAGTGATGCAGTTTGGCTTCGCCCATATAATATTAAACGTTTTTCTGCAAAAGAACTTGGAGGGAAAGGTAATAAAACGGTAGCATTTCAACTTCAAGGATTTAAAAATACTGCAAAAAATCGTGCTATTCCAGCTGAAGTAAAAAAAGCTCTAAAGGGAAAACCTTGTGTAGTACTTGGAGTTGTTACGGCAGATATGGAAATTGACCATAAAAATGGTAGATATGATCAAGAATCTTATACAATAGATGATTTTCAGCCAATGAGTAAAGCAGCTAATGATGCAAAAAGAGAACATTGTAAAAAATGTATAAACACTCAATGTCGTTTTAAAGCGACTTCTTTAGGCTATCCTATTGATTTCTATAAAGGAGATGAAAACTCGCCTTTTTGTCCTGGATGCTTTTGGTATGATCCAATAGCATTTAGAAATTCACTAATGAAAGGAGTTTAAATATGTTTAAATATTTAAATGAAGATTGTTTTAATTTTTTAAAAACTATTCCTTCTAAATCAGTTGATTTAATTTTAATTGATCCCCCATATGAAATTTCTCGCCCTACTAATTTTTAGTCTGGAGAAGAAACAGGTAGAGATACTGATCGTTTTAGAATTTCAATGGATTTTGGAGAATGGGATAAAAATTTTACTGGTTTAAATGAAGTAATTAAAGAAGGGTATCGTATTTTACGAGATGGTGGAACATTTATTTGTTTTTATGATTTATGGAAAATTACTCTACTTAAAGAAATGTTTGAAAAAAATAAATATAAGCAAATTCGTTATATTGAATGGTTAAAAACAAATCCTGTTCCAATTAATAGTAAAATTAATTATTTAACTAATGCAAGAGAAATTGCAGTTTCTGCTATTAAAATTTCTAAACCTACTTTTAATAGTTCATATGATAATGGATTATATCAATATGCTATTTGTCAAGATAAAGGACGTTTTCATCCAACTCAAAAGCCATTAGCTTTTATGGAGGAACTAATTAAAAAACATTCTAATGAAGGAGATATTGTATTAGATTGTTTTGCTGGAAGTTGTACAACTGGTTTAGCAGCAATTAATACTAAAAGACAATTTATTGGATGCGAAATTGATTCAGAATATTATCAAAAATCTATTGAAAGATTATTTAAAGTTTTACCAGAAGATGCTGAAATATCTAAATAATAATTTAATTAAAAAAATAAAAATTTTTAATTGATTTTTTAAAAAAAATTTAATATAATATATATAGAAAATAAATAATAGATATTTTCTATATATATTATTATAAGACTCTAACAGCAATTTTTATTTTTATAATGCTGACTGTTAATCTGCTAACTATAAAAATGAGTCTTGCTAAAATAAAATAAAAGGAGATATTTGTTATGCCATTAAATAAAGGTTATTTAACTGCAAAAACAGATAAAGCCTCCGATGAAACATATACTCCAGCTTATGCTATAAAACCTTTAATAAAGTATATATAGGATTATATAAAAAGAAATAATAAAAATACTTTAACTATTTGGTGTCCTTTTGATTTAGCCAATAGTAAATATGTAGAAGTTTTATCTACTGTTCCTAATGTTAAAGTAATTTATACTCATATTGATAATGGAGAAAATTTCTTTTTTTATGAACCAGAAGAGGCTTATGATATAATTATTTCTAATCCTCCTTTCTCTTGTAAAGATGATATTTTAAAACGTTTATATGAATTAAATAAACCTTATGCAATGCTTTTACCAATTCCTACTTTACAAGGTTAGAGTAGATTTCCTTATATGAAAGATATTTAGTATCTTGGTTTTGATAAAAGAATTAATTATTATAGAGATGCAACTATGACTAAAACTCAAGATGGTGTTTCTTTTGGTTCATGTTATCTTTGTAAAAATTTTCTTCCAAAAGATTTAATTATTGAAGAATTAAAAAGATAAATTGAAAAAATTAAAAAAATATTATATAATATTTATAGAAAGTTGATAAAAAATATATAATATTTCGGGGAGTAATTCAGTTGGTAGAATGCTTGATTTGGGATCAAGATGCCGTGAGTTCGAGTCTCGCCTCTCCGACCATAAGACACAGACAGCAATTACACATAACTTGTGTGTCATCGGTTCGATTCCGATATTGCGCGCTTGCGCTATTAGCTTAGATGGTAGAGCAACAAAAAAAACGTGTCTTGTGATTGCTTCGCAATCACTTATACAGTCCCGTGGTGTAATGGTAGCACGTCGGGCTTTGACCCCGCCGGTGTAAGTTCGAATCTTGCCGGGACTGCCACCATGGTGTTTACCCTGGGTTTGACCACATTTCATAAGAACTCAAACCCATAGAACTAAAAAACCAAAATTAAGAAAGGTTTAAAATTATGGAAAAATTATATCAGTTAAATACAGGTGATATTTTTACAGTATCTGCTGATATATTTTTAAAAACTAATTGGGATACTAATAAATTTAATTTTATTCAATATAATTATTATCCTAAACCTTGGTGGAAATTTTGGGAAAAAAGAAAATTAAAAAATGTTACAATAATATATATAGGAGAGAGAAAATGATGAGAGCAAAAATTCGTATTGATACTGTTTCAGATGTTTCTAATTTTGTTCGTGAAATTAATTCAGATGGTAGTATTAATAAATATATTGTTGAGAATGAAAAAGGTACACATCGTGTGAATGCTCGTTCTTATCTTGGTATGATTTATGCTTCTGCAGAATTTGGTGATGGAATGTATCTTGTTAATGAAACAGAAGATGGCCATTTCCCTGCTTTTATTAATAAATGGCGTCATACTGGAGAAGATGGTAATTTTATCCATAGATAATGGTATTAAAGTAGCTGGTATTTTCCCAGTGAATTAATAATACAATATACCAGGAGGTAGGGTTAGAAGCTCATCCTTTAAAGAGCGGATTGCGGCAGCTGGGTAATTCCTTGCGCGATAGCGACACTGGTACAGTTTAGGATAACTGAAAAAGCCTGCCGGGCAGGAGGAAACCGGGATATAAATGTCTCCTATAAAAAATGGGGAATTAGGCGAAACTGGTACAGCCGCGTTATAGACGTGTCTTGATAAAGACAATGACAGCAATGTTTTTGCTTGCATGTGGAGCACGTGTATTCGAGGTTCGAATCCTCGGTTCCCCACCATCTTTTTAATAAGTGATTATTAAATGGTTCCCTGCCAAAAGAGGGACTTATTAAAAATATATCCTATAGGTGTATGATTTAAATCCTGGGGATGAAGTTGTTTAAGGGACAAGTTTAACTTAAACCGCGCGTCGTAGTGAAAGAGCGATTATTTTGGGTAAGGATTATTATTATTTATTAATGTTATGTGTATTGCGGCAGTCTCACCGTTTTGTAAAAGATTCCCTTCTTCTGGTTAAAACTATTATCCCCAAAGTAATAGGATGAGAAACGTTATTGTTTAACAATAAAAAATATTAACTGGAGCTGTGGCAGAAAAGCTTTTTTATATATGATACATAATTTTTGAGGGAGTTTGGGATTAAACCCAATGGATATTTTTGAGGGAAACGATTTGGTGTAAGATATTGGGGCACACTTGATAGTCCTATAAAGGTCAGAGGAGTTAAAAACCCATTTAACAATCGTAGGTTCAAGTAGGGCAACCGGAGCTTGAAATGTAGAAAATTATGTTAAATATATAAAAAGCTTTTTTGTTTATGATAGTAAAGTAGTATATAATTTACTTACAAATCATACTATTCAAAAACCATCTTTACTTTTTAAATAAAAATGATTTAATTGAAAATATTAAAAAAAAATGATATAATATAAATGTAAAATAAATAAAAATAAATTTTTAAAAGAAAAGGATTTAAAAAACTATGTTTACGTTTCCTATTGAAAAGTATCATTTCTATCAAGCTGGTAATAAAGTTATTGCCGTTAGTACTTATTGCAAACAGACTGTAAGAGGAACTGCAATTTGTGCTGATGAAGATAATTTTAATCTTGATATCGGTAAAAAGCTTGCCGCTGCTCGTTGTAATCAGAAAGTTGCTTTGAAGCGTTTTAGACGAGCAACTAATGAGTATGATAAAGCTCTTGCTGAACTTGAGCAGGCAAAAGTTAAGCTCGCAAAAGCTCGTGAATATTGCTCTGATGCCGAGGTTGCTTGCCAGAACGCTAAAAAGCAGACTGAAGATATTATTAATTCAGTTGTCAATCATTAAAAAATATGATATAATTTTTATAGAAAAGATTAAATTTTTTCTATAAAAATATTGGGGATTGGAGTAACAGTAGCCCACCTGACTCTAAATCAGGATGCCCCGGGGCGGCACCGGGATCCCCTGCCATTTTTACCTGAACAAATGCGGTAATAAAAACTATCTGTCCCTGGCAAGGTAACTGCCTATCTCCCTTTCCTATTTCTTATATAAAGGAATGATTATATGGGTAAAAGAACGAGAGCTTGGCGTAGATATAAAAATTATACTAAAGCCAAAAGAAAAAGAGAAATTGATTTACAATCTAATTGGCGGCATTATCCTTATGAGAATTTTTTAACATTTTGGGTAAATGGCTATCGTTGCGGTTGGTATGATAATCTGCATCAATATAGTAAAAATAAAATTCATTGTTCATGCCCAATGTGCTCGGCAAAAACAAGAAATAAAGGCAAGCGTAGGCATAATAAACCATATGCGCCTGCAATAAATTATCGTATGATGGATTTGCGGCGTCAAATGGCAATGGATGATGATTTAAAAATATTAGAAGAAGATTATTTTAATTAAAATTTTATTATAATATATATAAAAAATAAAAAGACACTTACAGCAATTTATATAAAATCGCCATTTTTTTTATAGAAAATTTGATTTGTTTTCTGGTGTCTTGAAAGGAATTTAAAATTATGAAATATGTGCGATTTTCAGGTGGCAATGGGTATTGTGGATGTGATTATGAAGAATATGTAATGTTTGATGATGATTGCCCCGAAGATGAAATTGAAAACTATTCTATTGAATTAGCATATCAAAATGCTGAAAATTTTGAATATGTAGAAACTGGTTGGGATAGTGATTTTGAAAATGAGTATGACCGTGAAATGTATTATGAAAATGCTTTAAGTTATTGCGGTTGGGATTATTGTAGCGAAGAAGAATTTAACGAGAATAAGTAAAAACATAAAGACGCATACAGCAAATTTTTAAAAGGTTAAAGAAAAATTGCTTGTAAAATTTTTTGAGATGGTTCAAGTCCGTCAACTGGCGTTGAGTCCAGTATAAATAAATGCGTCTTGTTTATATGCGGGTGTGGTGGAATAGGTAGACACCAGGGACTTTAGCAAAATGCTATAGAGCACTAGGATAAGAAATTACCTGAGTGAATGCTGGCTAATTCGGTGAAAGTCTTAATAAGATAACGCCGAGCTAAGTTGAATAATGATGGCTAACGGCAGTTGAATAGACAGGTCGGGGCTAGTAAAGAAAGGCTAGTAGGTAGTACGGCGGTAGGTAAGAAATCCGCAATCCGAAATAAGTCAGGAAAACTGAATGATACGGATTAGACTTCCACAATTGTGGTTGGAAAGATATTTTAGGTAATGGGTAACAACCATTAATAACTTTCCGTAAAGTACCTTGAAACTAGGTCATAGATACCACATCATTATTCATAAATGTGTAGAGACTATATACCAGCCTCCTAAGTCGTAAGATATGGAGAAGACATAGTCCAGACTACAACATATAAATATAAGTGCTACGAAACAAGGATAATCGTAAGCGTTGTTTTGATCGAGATTCAACACTATCTATATGGTAAGTGTTAGCGTAAATATCCTGTTGAGCTGTAGTAAATGGAGTTTGATGAACAGCTTTTATTTTGTATGGCTATGGAGACATAGAGTAGTAAGAAAATCCCTTGGTCGCAAGACCGTGCGAGTTCGAGTCTCGCCACCCGCACCATTATGTATCATTCCTTTCTTTGTGGTAGGCATTGTTTTTACTCCTTTCATTTAGGGCAAATTAATTTTTAATTAATTTGCCCTTCTTAAAAAAATATGATATAATAATAATAGAATAAATATAAATAAGGAGAAAGTAATGGAAAATTTTGATTTTAATAATATTGAAGAATATCTTCGTAAAGGGGGAGACCCTGAAACAATTGCCAATGCTTTTGCTAAAAATCTTAATTCAGTCCTCGCTATTCTTGAAGATGAATCTTCTTTAAAAGAAGCTACATCAGACCTTAAAAAAGCTTGGGATAATTATGTTGATGTTTATTTTGATAGACATTCACTTCCTGCTAATACATCAATAAAAGATTGGTATATGGAAGAAGAAGAAGTTGAAAATATATTTTCTGCTATCATTAATGTTACTCCATACCTTGACAAATGGATGTCTTTACTTGATAAAAGTATGAATTTTATTAGTGATACAGAAAATAAAATTAAAAATTCTTCTTTTGATTCTGTTGTAAATAATTTCTTCAATAAGAATGGAATTAAATAAAAATAAAGAGAAAGATTAAATTCTTTCTCTTTATTTTTTTTATTTGAAAATATTAAAAAAATATTATATAATATATATAGAAAATATAATTTAAGGAGTAATTTCTATGATTGATTATAAAAGTTTTTCTTTACCTGGAAATGGTGTTCTCCGTATTCGTTCTGAAAAGATTATCGCTACTATATCTTCTAAGAATGAGAAAGGCGATGATATAATTGATATTTATTGTGCAGATACCACAAATCCGTTTCATATTAAAGCTACAAAACATTCTCCGCGAAAAATTATTGATTATATTTGGAATATTCCGTCTTTTGAAGAGGAGGAAGATTTCTAATGAAACTTTATTATGCGGAAGTTACATCATATGATGAATATACAGATAAAGAAGAAACTGATACTATGTTTATTTTTGGAGAAACAATTGTTGAAGCTTCAAAAGCAATGTCTGAAGTTTATAATAATATAATAAATTTTTCTTTATCTGAAATTAATAGTTATTGTACTCCAGGGGTTTTTTATCTTCCTAAAAATTTTGGGCATATTGAGGATTTAAAAAATGCTAACTGTTACTAAAAAGGCTTGTCAAATTTGTAATAAAGAATTTCCATCACAAACTATTGTCATTACAGAAATAGAAAATTATTGGTTAATGACTTGCCCTAATTGTTATGGTCTATTATTTAGTTGTCATTCCTGTGAATATGTTAATAAATGTAACTTTGCAAATGACCATAATGAACCTCAAATGGTTCAACAAACTATAAGACAAGGGGCTGCTATTATTTCAACAGCAGTAAAAAATCCTCATTTAATTGAAAAACATTGTATTTCTTGTCGATGCAGTTGGGGAAATAAAGGAAATTGTTCGCGTGAAAATGATAGTGGAATGCATTGTTCTAATTATCATATGATGCCAGAATTATTTAAAATTGCTATTCCAATTAAAGGAGATAAAAATGATTAACACTTTTTATGGATATGGTTATTACTTTGATAAGATACCTAAAGATGTAGATTTAGATACTCTTACAGATAGTTGTTGGTTTTTTCCTATAAAAATAGGAACAGAAGCTTTCTTTTTTGGAGTTCCTATTGCTCCAATAAATGAAGGAGAAAGCTTTTTAATTCCAATTAATCCTAATTTTAATCATAAAGATTTTATGGATATGCTCGCTGAATATAAAGAACTTTTTCATCAGCGACCTTCTGTTGCTCATAATTATATTATAAATCAAATTCTTTAAGGAGTTATTAAAATGAATCAGTTTCGTAATGATATTATTAATTGGCTTACTAAAAATGGTATTTCTAATATTGATATTGATTTTAGAAAAGATTTTTGTTATGATGTTGATAATCATATTATCTATTGCGGAACTTGCGCTAATGAAGAAGGAGAAAAATTTTTTCAACAGTATCTTTATGAATATGGTAGCGATTGGGGAGCTCTTTTATGGGGACCTATGCTTTGCTTTTTACATGAACTTGGGCACGCTTGTACCCTTCCTAATTTTACTCCAGGAGAATTAAAAGTATGCAATTTTCTTAAAGGTATTATTGATGAAGAAGAACCTTATAATTGGTATTTTAAATATTGGGATACTCCTGATGAATTTGCTGCCAATATGTGGGTAATTAATTTTCTTGATACTTATGTAGATGCAGTTTATGATCTCTATTTTATTATGGTTTCAGGATATAAACATATATATGAGAAAGTGAGCTAATAAATATGAAAATGATTTATATGGGAAAATATACTCCTAGTCTTGATAAAATTTTTGATGGTTTTTTTGAAACTGAAACAGAAGCATTAAAATATATTCGTCATATTTATAAAGCAGGAACTAATAAATTTTATATTGATACTGATACTGATGGTATTTTAATGGAGCTTAAAACTCTTCATGACAGTGGAAAAATGAAACATCTTAAACTCAAAGTCCATAAACGCTATGGCTCATATGATTTTATTAATCAAAATAAAGATTGGATAGAACCTTATTATGAATAAAATTTATGGTTATTTTATTAATGGAGTATTGAAAAAAATATCTTTTAATAAAGAATTGCTTCAAGAAATATTAATGGATGATTATTATGATGATGCATATTATCAATTTAATGTTTTAACACTTCAGCCTTGGAATTATCATGGTGAACATCCTATGACACCTTTATTCTTTTGGCAAGATGTTAAATCAAAAAATAGCAAATATAGTTCGCGTCTTTCATATCGCGTTATAAAAGACATGGAGGAATATTATGTTGAATAAAATATATGTTTTATATAAACTTGAAAAGCGGGCAGAAACAACTGATACTCTTTTATATTATGCTAGTTATGATAAAGGATTACTAGAAGAAATTATACTTTCCATTTGGGATGAAGCTTATGATATAATTTGGGGAGCAGGAAAACTTAATCCTAATATGGTTGAAGAAGATAAAAGAAAAGCGCTTCATCTTTATATTAAACAATTTGGAATTACGGAGGTTCCTTTGATATGAGTGTTGAATGTGGTGCTGTATTAGGGTATGGTTTTATTGTATCAAATGAAGAATTTAAACAAGTTTACAATGAAGATAGCGAATTTGATCCACCTGATTATTGTATGTGGATTGATTGTTATCATCCTCATTCTGATATTTTTTATGGAGTAACTATTGCAGGAACAGAATATTTTGATGCAATAAATCCTCCTGTTGAATATATTTCAGAAGAAGAATGGAATGAATGTGAAAAACTTTTTAAAAAAGATTTTCCTAATCGAACAGATGAACCACAATATTATATAATTTCACATTGGTATTAAAACCTTATTTTATATAAGGTTTTTTTATTTTTAATTGATTTTTTTAAAAAAATATTATATAATATATATAGAAAATAAAATTAAAGGATATTTTTATTACTATGGATTCAAATAAAATTAATTATCAACTTAACAATTGGACACAAAAATATTTTCATTTTAATGGTTTAAAATTTAGTTTAAATGAAGAATATTCAGCATTTAATGTTACTAGAAATATGATTTGGCTTAATGGGGCAGAGCCTCATGAACATAATATTATTTTTCGCCAATTCTTATATGAATATGGAGCAACTTTAGCTGCAACTAATTTTAAAGATATTTCATTAATTTTTTTACATGAATTAGGACATTGTTTAACTCACAATTATTATGATAGTTTTAGTTTAGGTTTTTATGATTTAATGAAACGTCTTGCTTCAGATGCAATTGCATATTGGCACGTTCAAGATGAATTTGAAGCTAATATGATAGTTGTTAATTTTATTAATAATAATCCAAAAGCAGTAAAAGAACTTGATATGATTTTTGAAGAATGGATGTGATATTATGCCTGCTTTAGTCGCTAAAAGTTATAAAGATTTGGAACAATTGACTGAACCTTATGAAGTAAATGGCAAGATGTATGTCAAAGTACGTATGAAATCTGGTCTTGCTAAACAGGTTAGAGCTTATACCGAAGCAGAATATAAAAGATATAATCCAGAAGTGAAGATTATTAAGAAAGGCAAACCTCGCTGGGAAGTTCTAGGATTTGGAGAAAAGAAATTCATTTGGATTTTTAAAGGAGATACTTACTCTGTAATTGATTGGTTCAGAGTTTCTCCTTGCCGTTTTGCACGACCCTGGGGATGGTATCTTTCTAGTAATGAAGAATTGCCCGAGCCTTTACCCGCAGGGATTGAGCCAATTAAACTTGAATGGGACAAAGTCTCTTTTAATGATGAACTTATCCCAGAGAAAGATATTCAGCAAATTGTTGATAGTATGATTTATGATGCTGGAGCTAGTCAGTGGATGGGGCAGATTGGTGATAAATTAGATTTAACTTTAGTTTGCGATAAAGCGACTCCTGTTTTAAATAATTATGGAGAAAGTACTTTTCACGTATTTCACGATGAAGCTGGTAATATTTATACTTGGAGTACTACTGCCAAAACATTAATTCCTGGAAATAAATATGAAATGACTGGCACTATTAAGAGTTTAGATATTTATCGCAATCGAAAGCAGAATACACTTACTCGTTGTAGAGTTATTAAAGAGTTTGGTGAGAATTAAAAAATGAGAAATATTGACTGTGGGCATTGGTCTTGTAATAACTGCCCCGATAAAGAGAAGTGTAATATTTTAGCAAAAACAAATATTGGAATATATTTGTTAAGTGTTACTACTATTTTGGCAATTGGGTTAATGGTATGGTATGTCTTTGATATTTTATATATCTTTTTGCCGTAATTAAAAAGTGCGGTTACCAAATTTTTGCTATTTTTAATATAGACTATTTATAAACAAAATAACAAAAATTTGGTAACCGCAACCTTCTTATAAAATGAATACATTATTATTTGAAGCTAAATTAGCAAAAGAATATAAATATCAAAAACTGCCACCTGTTATTTCTAATCTTTGTCGAGAAACCTATTTAAAAAATATCCCAGCTTCTCTTTCTCTTAATGGGGGAGGCCCCATTTATACTCTATGTGGAACTTTAATAACGTCCCATTATAATCGTATTGTGATTGGCGATTATGGCGCCTTTATTGAATTTGATACTCCAAATTATAATCAACTTATTACTTCTATTGGAGAAGAATATCGTTCTAACAGTGATTGGAAAAATTGTAAATATGAATGGCTTACAATGAAAGATAGAAGTGATATAAAAATATATTATCAAAAGCATACAGTAGATTATGCTGATTATAAGATTGGAAAATATTATGTATCTGTTCACGAAGTAATCGCAGGAAAGGAATAATTTATGAATATTTTATTTAAAATTTATTGTTGGTTTATGAATAAAATTGTTCTACCATTTAAACGTTGGTGGAATTATCATATTCGTGGTATGTACTTAGAAGATAATATGCGCAATCAAGCACTATTAAATTATCTTATTAAAATTATTAATGACCCAACTTATCAACCTTCTGGTGCTTATGAAAATTCTTTTGAAGATAGATTAAAAGAATGCCATAATGAAGTTATTACAAATATTCGAGCTGGAAAATATCATAATATTCCTATTGATATTGAAGTTCCTTATGACCAAAATCGTAGAGAATATGCTATTGAAATCTATAATATGATGATTGAAGTTCCTATGGTTAAAGAAAATTAATTGATTTTTTTAAAAAAAAATGATATAATATATATAGAAAAAATAATTCTCTTGTCCAAGAGAAAACAAAGTGAAAAAGGAGATTTATAATGAATTCTTTTCTTAATGGTATGAAGAATGAGACTAATTTTGGTTATACTGAGAATGGCGCGATTACTCATCGCACCTCTGGTAATGACCTCCTTGATATGTTCGCAGAGGGTGGAGCTTATCGCGCTCGCAGCGAGAGTGATTGCATTGTTCTTTTTAAGAAGGCATTTGCAGAGAACCCTGTATATGCAATGAAGTGCCTGTTCTACTTAGGCGACGTGCGCGGCGGCCAGGGAGAACGTCGTTTCTTCAAGGTTTGTTTTAATTGGTTGGTGAATAACCATCCTGATGTTGCCAAACGTAATCTTCAGTATATCCCTGAATATACTAGATGGGATATGCTTTATAAGGTAACTTATAAATCTAATCTTTGGAACGCAGCTATGGAGATTATCAAGGAGCAGCTTGCTGCTGATATGACTAGTTTTGTAGCTGGTTCTAACATTGGGGTTAGTCTTCTTGCGAAGTGGCTTCCTAGTGAAAATACTTCTAGCAAAGAAACTCGTATGTATGCGAAGTCTATTCGTAATGCTATTAATATGACTAGCCGCCAGTATCGTAAGACTCTTTCTGCCCTGCGTGAGCGCATTAACGTTCTTGAACGTCTTATGAGCGCAAATCGTTGGGATGAAATTGAGTTTGACCAGATTCCTTCTAAAGCTGGTTTGAAGTATCGCAATGCCTTTGCGCGTCGTGATATGATTAAGGCTAAGTATGAGGCTTTTGCTAAGGATAAGAATACTAAGGTCAATGCTACAACTCTTTATCCTTATGAAGTTGTTAGCCAGGCTATTAAGTGCAATAGTTATGATTTGAACGATACTAATCGTTTGATGATTAATAAGTATTGGGATAATCTGGCAGATTACTTTGCTGATGCCACTTTGGATGCTATTTGTGTCTGTGATACTTCTGGCTCAATGACTTGGGGCAGCAATAATATTCAGCCTATTGATATTGCTATTTCATTGTCTCTTTACTGCGCTGACAAATGTCGTGGTCCTTTCGCAGGACATTACATTTCATTTGCTTCTAGACCGCAGTTAATCCGCACTGAAGGCGTAGACTTTGTAGATAAAGTAAAGCGTATTTACAAGACTAACCTTTGTGATAATACCAATATCGAAGCTACTTTTGACCTTATTCTTAATATGCTTCGAAATGGTAAGTGCAAACCTGAGGATGTTCCTTCTACTCTTCTTATCATTAGTGATATGGAGTTTGATGCTGCGCGTGGTAGTAGCTACTACTCTCGTAGTAGAAATAGCGTGCGCACTCTTATGGAAGGAATTGAGGCAAAGTGGAATGCTCTTGGTTACAAGATGCCTAAGCTTTGCTTCTGGAATGTTAATGCCAGAAATGACAACATTCCTATGAAGGTTCAGGATGGAGTACTTTTTGTCTCTGGAGCAAGTCCTGTTATCCTCAAGCAGATTCTCACTAGTAAGGACCCTTATACTCTTATGATGGATGTCCTGAATAAAGAGAGATACGCTCCAATTCATTAAGCATAAAGCTGGCTGCGACCTCTATGGCTGGCAGTCCCGACACTCAAAACAAAAAATCCGTTTGGAATTTTCCAGACGGATTTTTTACTTTATATTGAAAATATTAAAAAAATATGATATAATATTTTTAGAAATAAATATGAAAGGATTAAAATAGAATGACATTCAATAAAAATGATTTTAATTTTGAATTTTGTGACGATTATTTCATATATCTCTTTGAAAATAATGTTCCTTTTGATAGAGAAGATATGCGAGAATTTATTGAAGGTTGGCAGTATATTACTAAGAGAGATGAATTTTGTGACCGTTGGACTAGACATATTACTACAATTTGTGAATTAAATAATCATTATTATGCAGTTGAATGGAATGCTGGTCTCACTGAAATGCAGGAAGATGAATTTTATTGTCAACCATATGAAGTATTTCCAGAAAAAGAGCAAAGACTAATTACTTTTACTAAATGGAAGAATAAAGAAAATAATTTTATATGCGAGACTATGAATGATGAATGAATTAGAAAAAGTAATTGCTGTATATGAATGTTGGAATGGCTCATATGAAAGAGGAAAATGCGATCATTGTCCTTATGGATACTCTTATTGGGATGACAGTGGAGATGGGCCTGGCCAATATTCTTGTGATGAAGAACAATGGGAAAAAGATGCTTATGCCTGGCTAAAAATATATCAATATTTAATAGAAAAAGATAAGAAAGGAAATGATTAACTATGTCTTGTTAGTATTGTAGAATGACAGATATAAAATCATATGTAAATTATAAAAGAAAAATTCCTACAAACTATTGCCCAGTGTGCGGTGAAAAACGAAAACTTAATTTACATATTTGTGGAGCTAATTATCCAGTAACTTATTGTAATTAGAATGATATTAAAAGTAATATTTTAAGTGAAATTAATGTAAATATCCCAGAAACTTTCCCAATTATTTGTAATAGATTAAATATTCCAGAAGAATATCGAAATAAAATTAAAGAATTATTAATAGAAGAATTATATAAAGTTATTGATTTATTAGATACAGAAGATGAATTTACTATGTTAGTGCCGGAGAGTAATAAATGGAGTAAATATGCCGATAGTATTATAAGATATAGATAGGAACATAAATAAAATGAAATATATAATTGCTGGTGGACGTGATTTTAATAATCGCACAATTATGGATAAGATTTTATCTGAATATATCAATCCTCCATTTGATATAATTGTTAGTGGCTGCGCGAAAGGCGCTGATACTTTGGGCGCAGAATGGGCTACTATACACGGAGTGCCACTTCAAACTTTCCCCGCTTATTGGGATACATATGGCAAAGCGGCAGGATTCATTCGTAATGCCGAAATGGGAGAATATGCTGATGCTGCTATTATCTTTTGGGATGGGAAAAGTAAAGGAACTGCTCATATGATAAAAACAATGGAACGGCTAAAAAAGCCATACTATATATTTGACTATAATGGAAATAAAAGATAAAAATATAGATGAAAAAAGTTGTATTGGCTGTAAAGATTTAGTATATCTAAATGATGGTTCAGTTGATTGTTTAAAAGGACAAATTATTTATTATGTTTGTCCAAAAACTAATTTTAAATTTAGAGAAGAAGAAGAATAAATGAATCCAATAAATAAATATATAGAAGAAATTTTAATGTATGAATCAGCAAATAAAAATGAACCATTTGATTTAGCATTAATTCCAGAAGATGTTCGTGAATATGTCATTTAGATGTTAAGAAAAGAATATATAAAAAAAATATACGAAAGGGATGATACTAATGATAACAGTTAAAAAATTTTGGACAACTTCCTTTGATGTTGCTTTTAATTTTTTTATAGATAAATGAAAAAATTAAAAGCAATGAAAGGATGATAAATATGTCATAGTAGAATAATGGCGGGCGAGGAAAAGGAATTAGAGATTTTTCAAAAGAAAAAATTGGAAAATTTTAGCCATTATATATAGATGAAACAAAACCAAGAGGGGCAGGACATAATATTTATTGGATATGTAGATGTGAATGTGGTAATGAAGTGAGTATTAGTAGTAGCACATTAAGAATTCATGAGAAGGCTAATGATACAGATTATTGTTGTAAATAGTGTAGAAAAACTCCATTAGAAAATTTAATTGGATAGAAATTTGGAAAATTAGAAGTTATTGCTCATGATGATAATTATAAAGCAACAGCAGAAAATGATTGGAAACATAAATGGATATGTAAATGTGATTGTGGAAATATCGTTTCTGTTTTTGCTAGTAATTTAAAAAGATCGCATACTACTTCTTGCGGATGTGCTAATCGTTCTATTGGTGAAGAAAATATTGAAAAAATATTAAAAGAAAATAATATTAATTTTGCTCATGAATATAGTTTTAATGATTTAAAAAATAAGAAAAAATTAAGATTTGATTTTGCTATTTTTAATAAAAATAATGAATTAATTGAATTAATTGAATTTGATGGGAGACAACATAATAATGATTATACTCCTTGGAGAAATAAAGAAACATTATTAGAAAGATAGTATAAAGATAATTTAAAAAATGATTATTGTTAGAAACATAATATTAAATTAATTAGAATTAATTATAATAAAAGAGATAATATTACTTTAAAAGATTTGGAGTTAGAAAATTATTATGAATGATATTGAAAATAAAAATTATACTTATCTGATTACCGGAGATAAGCATGGTAATTTTTCATTTTTATCTAATGGTAGTCTAAATGAATATAAACCAGAAAAAACAGCCATTATAGTGTTGGGAGATTTTGGCTGTAATTTCTGGTTAAATAAGTCAGAAAAACGACGCAAAAAAGAAATTAATGATAAAGGATATACTTTTTATGTGGTTCGCGGCAACCACGAGTGCCGCCCGCAAGATCTTGAAGATATTGAAAAAGTATATGATTTTAATGTCCATGGGTTTATTTATGTAGAACCAGATTTTCCCAATATTCGGTATTTCAAGGATTATGGCGATTATGTTATCAATGGATACTATTGTTATGTAATTGGTGGGGCATATAGCGTTGATAAATGGTATCGTCTTGAAAGAACAGGGATGACAGAAGAAACTAATATCCCTACCAAGTCAGGCTGGTTTGCCAACGAGCAACTTACTTCTGATGAAATGAATTCTGCTGAATGGGAAATTGATATGATTCTCAATACAGATAAAAAATTTGATTTTATTTTTACTCATACTTGTCCTCAAAAATTTGAGCCAACTGATTTATTCTTATCTTTTATTGAACAATCAAAAGTAGATAAAAGTATGGAAATTTGGATGGATAAAATTTATGAAAAAATCGAAACAAATTCAATTAATAAAAATGTTCCTCCTATTTGGTGCTTTGGGCATTTCCATGCTGACCGCATTGAAGCTCCTTATGTTGAACAATATTATAATGATATTGAAGATATTGATGACCTACATCGTCGTTGGTATATTTATGGCAAAACAGGAGAGCTTGATTGGTGGATTATTAAAGGGCCGAGGATGAAAGTATGAATCCATTTGGATTATTTTTATTTCTTTTAATTTGTTTTGGAATTTTTTATTTAGCTTTCTTTATATTTTTTGAAACTAAATTAGATGGATATTTAAGAATTATTTGGTCTTTAATTATTTTAGCAGGATTAATATATTTTATAATTAATTATATGTATATGATATGGCAGTAAATAATTTTTGTTTACTGCCATATTTTATTTAATAGGGCAAAAGTAAATAACTCTTTTCTCTTAATTTTTATTCTTATATAGAAGTTAAAACTTTGAGAAAAGAGACTTTTTTATATGGCATTTAAAATAATTAACCATATTCCTAATCGTGAAAGCGCAAATATAAATAATATAAGATAAGGAGATTATAAATTATGGAATTATTAGAACAAATTTTTTAGGTTTGTATTATCCCACTTCTTGGTGTTTTAACTGCATATCTTGTTGCATTTATTAGAAGCAAGATGGAAATGTTAAAAAAAGAAAATGAAAATGCTCTTTATTAGAAGTATATGGATATGCTTACTGATACAATTATTAATTGTGTAATCGCAACAAATCAAACTTATGTCGAAGCTTTAAAAAATAAAAATGCTTTTGATGCAGAAGCTCAAAAAGAAGCATTTGAACGCACATATAGAGCTGTTCTTGATATTTTAAGCAAAGAAGCTTATGAATATTTAAATAATATTGTTGGCGATTTAGATGAATTCATTAGACATATGATTGAAGCATAGGTTAATATGAATAAATAATAAAAAGGGTTCTTTATTGAACCCTTTTTATTATTATAACAAATAGTAATCATAATAGTCTTAATGATTACTTATATGACTATTATGATTACTATTTGTTATAATAAAATTTTATAATAAATTTTTATTTTTATTTCAATATTTTTAGAGACTTTTTGGCAATTCTTTACTTGAAATTTAAAAAAAATTTTTATATAATGATGGTAGAAATTAGCAAAATAATTTTAAATTTTAAGAAAAGGAGTTTTTAAATGCTGATTACAAAATTAGTAACTATTTATATTGATTTAAAAATGCGTTTTGAAATTAAAGCAATTAAATGGTTAAAAAAAGATTTATAGGCTATGAAGAAATTTATGGACTTAGATTAAAAAAAAACGAGCTGAATAATTCAGCTCGTTTTATTATTTGGTTGACTTTCATTAATTTTTATGATATAATTTTTATATATAATTAGAAATAAAGGAGATATAAAAAATGGAATTAAATTATGAACCTCATTGGGAATATCCATCAGGAGGTTGTTTAGCTATTACTGATAATTGTAATTTACAGTGTCATTATTGTTTTGTAGAATAGCACCCTAAAAATATGACATTAGATATGGCTAAATAGGCTGTTGATTTTTTATATAATAATTATCAAATTAAAAAATAGAATAATTTTTATATTAGCCCATTAGATCCTTTTATTAATTTCTTTGGCGGAGAACCTACTTTATTATGGGATGAAATTATTGTGCCATTAACTTTATATATTGAAAAAAAATATAAAAATTTTCATATTGGTATAACCACAAATGGAACATTATTAAATGAAGAAAAAATAAAATTTTTAAATAAACATAAAATTAGTATATTATTATCTATTGATGGAGATAAAAATACATAGGATTTAACTAGACCCTGTAAAGATAAAACTTCAAGTTTCGATAAAATTATAAAAAATATTCCTCTATTATTACAATATTAGCCAAATATTGTTTTTAGAGCAACAGTCAGTCAAGAAAATGTTGATCAATTATTTCATAATTTTTTATTTGCTAAATCATTAGGATTTAAAGAATGGTTTTTTTCTCCAAATGAAAGAGAAAAATGGTCTGAAGATAATTTAATAACTTTAGAAGAACAAGTAAATAAAATTTTTTAGTATTATTTATTATTATTTCAAAATAATATAAATGTAGATTTTTATAGTAGTTTAATAGATAACAGTTTTAGACAAGCTATAAATATTTATGATTTTTTATTATTAAATAATAATTTAAAAATAAATAAAATTCCTATTTATTTTTCTAGATGTGGAATTGGGACTGGCACAATTTCTATAAATTGTGATGGAGATATATTTGGATGTCAAGAATAGAATAGTCGTAATAATAGTAATTTTATATTTAAAATAGGAAATTTAAAAGATGGAATTAATAAAGATAAACAATTAAAATTAATTTAGAGTTTTATTAATTCTGATATTAAATGTGAAAATCCTAAAATTTGTGATAATTGTAAATTTTCTAATGAATGTCGTGTTCATATGTGCCCTTCAACTTGTTATGATTTATTTAATTCATTTAATTAGAAAACAGAAGTAGCCTGTCGTTATCGAAATGCTTTTACAAATAATGCTTTATTATTAATAAAATTATTAAATAATAATTAGATATTTTTAGATTATTTAAAAGATATAGAAAGGAGAACATTACATTATAATGGCGATAAATGATTCTTGTAATGTAAAACAAACATTTTGCAATTTAAATAAACAAACAATTAATAGTATTGAAGAGCTATAGTTTTCTTATAATACAACATTATCAAATAATCTAATTTCAGATGATATTTGGAATTAGATTATTGAAAAAATAATATAGATATATAACTATGGCACTCGTGGAACTAGAAATCCAATAAAACCATTAAATATTACAATTTTTTAGGATATTGTTGACACTCATAGTGGTAATGAAACTAAAGATAGCTCAATTATTTCTGATACAGAAAAAAATAAAAAAAAGAAATTAAAAAATGATTTGATTTCATTAAATGAATATAATGAAATTTTAAATTCAATAAATATTTCATCAATTACTAATTTAAATACATTAATTTTAAAAGATGATTTTGAAAATATAAAAAATGCAATTAATAATTTACAATTAAATTCAACTCGTTGTAATAATTGTAATACTGATTGTAATACTACTTGTCAAGCTGTTAGCCAATGTTATTGCGATTGTTACTGTGATTGTTATTCAAGTGGGGGAGGAGATAGCCATCAAGCGTGCGCCCCTTGTAGTATATGTTATAGTGCCTAAAATTATATAAAGGAGAATAAATATGGAAATAATGATAAATGATATTTTTAAAATAACAAATGTTTTTAGAATTAATGAAATTATATCTGCTGAAACTAATAAAAAAATTTCTATTATTATAGAATATTCAATTGAAATATTTGAAAGTTTATAGGAATTTTTTATAAATAATAATGATTATATTAATAATTTAAAAATTTATAGAAATAATCAATTAATAGCAAATTATAACAATTATGTTCATCTCTAGTTTTTATATCATAATTTTGGATTAATGAATGATACAATTGAATTAATTCTTGAAGAACTATCAATAAAAGAAGATGAAAATTAAATTTCATCTTCTTTTATTTTATTTTAAATAATAATTTGACAAACTAAAAAAAAATTTAGTATAATATTACCAAAAAGGAGGTAATATTATAGAACATCTATCATTTTATAATAAAATTCTTGAAATTACACAAATGCTAAATAATAGTGAAGAATAAAAAAAAAAATTATTCTTCACTATTATTTTTTTTTACCTTATATTATATTTTTTAAATTGAAAATATTAAAAAAATATAATATAATATTTATAGAAAATAAATATTATAGAAATGAGTTGATACTTTTGAGTAAACCTAAAGCTTTTATTATGTGCGGTCAATGTGGTAGTGGAAAAAGTTATTTCGCTAGACAGCTTGCACAGTCTCATAATATGCGTTATCTTGCTATTGATGATACATATGCATATTTTAATGGCGACCCTAAATGTCGAGATAATAAATTTCAGGTTTGGATGACTTTTTATCAGCAGATTCACGCCGCAGAAATGGCCAGACAAGATGTAGTTATTGATGTAAATAACCCTTGTGAATTTGATAGAGCAGAATTTTTAAACTGGTTTCCAACTTTCTCTCATTATCTTATTTGGATTGATGCTGATTGGGCAACTGCTTGGAAGAATAATTGTAATCGTGATAGAGTAATTCCTTCGTTTGTTTTTAAAAGTTTATTTAATGCTTTTGAGCCCCCTACCTATGAAGAAGTTACTAAACAAAGTTATCGCGCATTTTGGGCAGGAGCATTTCATATTAAAAATGATGATAATCATTTTGGTTCTATTGAATCTATGATTGGAGAATGGCCTTATGACATTAATTAAACTTTTTCTTATATGTTTAATTTTATTAGGAATTTCTTTCTTTAGCAAACTAATAATAGATTTAATAAATTATTTATGTGCAAAGTCTGAAAAAAATGCATTAAGTGAATATAAATATAAAAAAATTCTCATAGATGTTTCTACTCTTCCTAGATTTACTTTTTCTCAATTTCTTAAATTTTATAATTTAAATCCTGATAGTTGGGAATTTATGAATAAAGAAAATTATTTTGAGATACCTGCTAAAGTCGAATATAAAGAATATAAAACTTTAATCGGCCTTAATACATATACTGGTTATAAAGATTATTATTATCATCCTATTTTCTTTACTAATATGTTTGAATATTTTAAGTATAAGAAATGGGCGAAAGACAAATTCAAAGAAGTAACTAAAAAAGCAAATATGGAAAGACAAACTAATGCTACAAAGGAATTTGTCGCCCTTGTCCAGGAAGATATTGACGCCATTCGTTCAGAAAATGAAAGAATTCTCCAAGAGACAGAAGATACTCTTTGTAAAAGTCTTACAAATTTGCGGCGAGAAGAAAAAGAACGTAAAATGGTCGATGGCGAACTTTGTGAAAGCACTGTATATTGTGGAGTAGAAAGTAATGGGAAACCAGTAAGAGCATATGTTTCTACAAAGTATAATGAAAATATGTAGATTACTGGTTCAGTCGTAGTAACAGAAACTGGAAATACTTATGTCTATAATGGAAGGAATTGGGTAAAATATAATGATTTTTAATTTTACAAAACAAACATTAAAATTTATTCTTAATGTTTTACTTATTGTATTAGGTATACTTGCGGGATGCGTAATTATAGGACTTGCCATCTATAATATATTTTCTTTTTTCCTTGGAGCAAGTTTCGCTGGGCAAATTTTTGCCGGAGTCGGTATTGTTGCTTTTATTATAGCAGCAGGAATTAAAATGACGATTGGAGAGTGGTAAGATTTATGTGGTGGCTTTTAGGAATTTTTTTTGGCGTTCCTGCTTTAATTCTTGGCGGTGCCGCAATTAGCGTTACTATTGAAGAAGCAATTAAAAAGAAAAGAGAAGCAGAACATATTCAAGAGCAATTCAAAAATCTTTATAATAAAATTTTACAAAGTAATTATCACGATAGATTAACTGGTGACCAAGGCCAAATTAAAGAATTGCCACAATTAACTTTTGCGAAGTTTTTAACTTTTTATAATACTAATCCAGAAAATTGGGATATTGAAATGTGTTATACTAATGTAACTAAAGATAAACGTTTTAATCATTTTCTTCCCACTTATTATAAACAGCAAAAGCATATTGATAAAAAAGGTAAAATATCATATATAGCTACTGTTGGTATTCCTATTTTTTGGTCAGATCCAGAAGAAATGCAGAAGTTTGAAGAATGGCTAAAAGGAGATTATGCAGTAGGTAATGTAGCTGGTTATCAGCGTGAGCGCGACGCTAAAACTTTAAAATTGGCTGAAATGCTTCAAGAAGATGTTAAAGAACGACAGAAAAAAATTCAAGAAGATTATGCACGTATTGTAGATAGTGTTGTTGTTCCAGTCCCTAATAGCAATATTAAATTAACACTGAATCAAACTGAACAGCAGGGGGGTTGCTAATTTTAGCAGCCTCTTTTTATTTTTTTATAGAGAGAGCTAGTGGGGACTGCGGTTACCAAATTTTTGCTATTTTAATTATAAATAGTCTAAATTAGAATTGGAAAAAATTTGGTAACCGCAGTCCCCATTAGCTCTCTATTATTTTTTTATATTGAAAATATTAAAAAAATATGATATAATATATATAGAAAAAAGGGAAGTGATATAAAAAAATGAGAAAATATAATAAATGGGATAGTCATTCTGGTGGTAATCCTATACTATTTAATTATATTGGAGATATGTTATTAAATTCATTAGATTATGTAAATAACACAGCAAAAGATATTACAGAATATCCTTCAGAAAATAATAATGAAATAAGGAGTAATGACACAATGAATTTTAATTTTGGTAATATGTTTAATGGAATGTTTGATAAGGTTAAGCCTGGTTATTGTAAGTTGGCTATGAATGGTGAAATTGCTGTTCGAACTGCGCCCAATGTCTATAAAACTTACGATGTAAAAACAGGTAATCTTGTCAATTGTAGCGATTTTGCTTTTGATATGGATGGAATGTTCTGGGTTGTTCCTACTTTTAAAGTAGAAATTGGAGATATTATTCTCATTAACCAGAAGCCTCGCAGAGTAATTTCTATCGGTGAAAATAGTATCAAGGCATTTTCTTATGATGATTGCACTATTGATGAATTTGTGCCCGAGCATCACGTCTTTATGGGTAAGACTTATTGCTATGGTAAAATTTTCTGCCCGTTCAAGAACATTGATAAGGATGACAATATGATGACCAATATGATGAGTATGTATATGATGTCTCAAATGTTTGGCAATGGTAATTCTATGGGGAATAATGCTTTCAATCCTATGATGTTTATGTTTATGGGTGACAACAATCCTATGATGAAGATGTTTGAAGGAGCATTTAACTTTGGCACTAATACTACCAATGAAGTTAAGGAGGATAAGTAATTATGGGTTCTGGTTCTTGGAGTAGCAAAAGCTATAATGCATATACTTCTTCTACTCGCGGTGTAACTGCAGATGCTTTCTCTAAGATGTCATATGGCACTTATGAAATTTATACCTCTCGGCATCTTGACCCAATGCTTGACCCTAAAGGTATTATTCGTCTTTGTAGAGATAATGATGAACATCCAGAAACTTTACCTGTAATTCTCGCTCTTGATGTTACTGGTAGTATGGGTGGTGCTGCTACTAAAGTTGCGCAAAAGCTCAATGAAATTATGAATGAGCTTTATGCTAATGACAATATTCACGATATTGAATTTTGCTGTATGGCTATTGGCGACCTTGTTTATGATAGCGCACCAATTCAGATGACGCAGTTTGAGAGTGATATTCGTATTGCTGAACAACTTGATAAGGTTTACTTTGAAGCTGGTGGCGGTGGCAATAAATGCGAAAGTTATAGCGCTGCTTGGTATATGGGTTCTCGACATTGTGACCTTGATTGCTGGAAACGTAACCAGAAAGGTATTATCATTACTATGGGTGATGAATTGCCTGATAGTGTATTGCCCGCACATAAGTTAAATAAAATTACTGGAGACCACGTTCAGGCTGATATTGATACAACTGAACTTTTAGAAGAGGCAAAGACAAAGTTTAATATTTTCCATATTTCTGTTAATGATAGAGAAAGTTCTTATACTTATCATCAATATTATGATATTGATACTAAATGGGAAAATAAGATTGGAAAAGAAAATTATTTTGTTTCTACTCTTGATTCACTTCCTGGAATTATCGTAAATATCATTAATAGTTGTGTGAATAATTCTAATACATCTACTAATGAAGGCGGTATCGCTTGGTAAAATATAATCTTTATTATTACAATAGCATTATTTGTGAAAAAATTTAAAAGGGGAGATATTTTTATCTCCCCTATCTTTTAAGGAGTTGATACTATGAATTAGGACAAAATATTTTAATTATCTTTTATTTATTTTTAAAATATATGGCGACGATTATAAAATTTTTAAAAACAAAGGAGAATAACTAAAATGAAGGATGAGACAAATAATATTTATAATAGATTAACAGTAATTAAACGAGGACCTAATGATAATCAAGGGAATGCTCAATGGTGGTGTTAGTGTTCTTGTGGAAATCCTAATTTAATTTTAGCAAGAGGTTATGCCTTACGAAATGGAACAAAAAAGAGTTGTGGCTGCTTAAAAATAGAAAAAGCAAAACAACAAGGAATATCTAATAGACAAACAAATAAATATGATTTAACTAATGATTATGGTATAGGATATACTAATAAAGGAAAACCATTTTATTTCGATTTAGAAGATTATGATTTAATTAAAGATTATTGTTGGTATTTAAGTGCTTAGGGGTATTTAGTTTGTAAAAGACAAGAAAATATTTTAATGCATAGATTAATTATGGGAGCTCAACCAAAAGAAGAAGTAGACCATATTAATCATAATACAGTAGATAATAGAAAACAAAATTTAAGAATTTGCTCTTCTTCACAAAATCATATGAATAGAGGAGCAAGCTGTATTACATCTTCTGGCATTAGAGGAGTATATTGGTATAATAATCAATAGAAATGGTCTGCGGAAATTATTGTAAATAAATAGAAAATATATTTAGGTTTATTCAATAGTATTGAAGAAGCCGCAAAAATTAGAGAACAAGCTGAAATAAAATATTATAAAAATTTTAGATACAATGAAAGGAGTGATGTCGCCTATGAAGAAAATTAAAATCGTCATAGGCTCTTAGCTAATTATGGAGATGAGTCGAAGGGGCTAGTAACGCATCAGTTTTGTAAAGATATGTTAGGTGCAAATCCTATTGTAATTTTTCATAATGGTTCAGCTCAACGAGGACATACAGTAGATTATAATCCTCATTTAAGACATATTTATCATCATTTTGGATGTGGAACTGCCGAATGGATTCCTACTTATTTTGCTGATACATTTTGGGTTCATCCAATGGAATACCATAGAGAATTTTTAGAATTAAAACAAAAAGGAATTATTCCTCCTAAAAGTTGGTGTAGCCCAGAAGCAAAAATAATTACACCTTTTGATATGCTAATAGACCACGCAACAGAAGCTTATATTGGTTGGCAAAATGGCGAACGCGAATTCGGGTCTTGCGGTTACGGGACTTGGTGCGCGACAGACAGAGAGGCATATGGATATCATATCTATAAAATTAAAGATTTTTTAAATGCTTCTTATGATGAAATGAGAGAAAATTTAAAATCTATTTTTGACCAATGTCTTAATATTTTAGTATCTCGTAAAGTAAATTTGGATAAAATTCCAGAATATAGTAAGTATTTTATAGAAAATCAATATTATATTAATACAGTAGAACATTTTATAGAAGATTTAAAAATTTTTATGTTCTATAATTATTTTATTACTTTTGATAAATTATATGAAATGCCTTTTAATTTTATCTTTGAAAACGCGCAGGGGCTCGGACTCGATAAAGATTGCGGCAAAGAATGGCATACTACTTCATCTACTGGATTAACTAATCCTTATAATATGTTAAAAGATAAAGAAGATTTTGAAGCAGAAGTTTGTTATGTTTCTAGGTCTTATGTTACTCGACACGGGATTGGTGCTCTTGAAGAAGAAACATTAAAAGAAGAAATTAATGCTGATATGGTAGATAAAACTAATGTAACCAATGAATTTCAAGGCAGTTTACGTTATGCAGGGATGGCTGAAAAAGCTATGGAAGATAGAATTAATAAAGATTGGAATATCATAAATGGAGATAGTAGATTTTATAAAACACTTGCTATTACTCATTGTAATGAATTTCCAGATTTACATAAGAATAGTAATTATATTAGTAATAATCCATTTACTTTATATAAAAAATAAAAGGACACTTTGAAGTGTCCTTTTTATGTTATCTAGCATTACGAATAATTACTATACCAGAACCTCCTGCTATATCGGCGCCTGAGCCATTCCCTGTATTAACTGCGCCTGCTACACCAGATATATTTGAACCTCCAGTTGCATATAAATCTCCTGTAGATTCACCAAATTCGCGAGTAGTAGTTCCTTGGCCTATGCCTCCTGGAAAACTACTATTACCACTACCATTACCACCATCAGTGCCAGGACTACCAGGAGCACCAGCGCCTCCAGAACCTCCATTTCCTCCTCCATGAGTAGCTTTGCCTCCTCCCTTTGCAATTACAATATTTCCAAATTTTGAATCCTCTCCATCTTCCTCAGTTTGTCCAACTCCAACTATAATATTATAATCAGTATTAACAGTTAACTAAACTGATCTAGAAGTAGTAGTATATCCACCTCCTCCTCCTACATACGCACCAGCAAAGGTACCATTACCACCAGCTCCTACACAAAATATATCAACATATTTAGCAGAGTTTAAAGTTGTAAATCGTAATGTTCCACTTGATAAAAATTTTATCTTCCAATTTCCATCTGATTCACCAATAAAAGAAGAATCTCCAGTATATGTGTATATTGGTCTATCAGTTGATGGAACTTTATATCCTAATGACTTAACAGGAATTATAAATCCTTCGCTCATAAAAAAATCTCCTTATTTTAAATAAATATTTTAATATTCTTTATAAAAAAATTATTTTTTTATTTAGAAAAATAATAAAATTAAATAAAAATTTTATTATTTTTTAACATTTTAACTAAATAGGAATTGCTATACTAGGTGCCTATAAAGCATATAATGTAATCTAATTAGCCGCAGTAACACATCTATAAATATAACTATATTCCTATAAATACGTATCAACACTTGCATATGCTATACTAGATAAATTAATTCCAACTATAGGAACATCAGTAGCTTTTATACCAGATACTGTAATTGCCTATGTATATGGACCACTACCACTCCAAGAAGTAGTTGCTGTTGTATTATATACTCTTGAGTCAGCATTTGCACAATAAGCAGCAGTAGTGGCATACCCAGCACTACCAGAATGAATAGCATGCGCTGCTGTACCGCTTAAAGCTCCAACAAAGGTAGTTGCGTTTAAAGTACCATTAGTAATATAGACTGCTGAATGAGAATAAGTTCTTGTACTACTCGCTTGGGCAGGAGCTCCAATAACATATAGTTTACTAGTTGAATTTGTTGATCCAGCTGTATTTAAAGTATTAGTATTTACAGATGTATATTCAAAACTTGATAAAGAAGTAACTCTACCATATTGATCAATTGTGATACTAGGAATTGCTACTTTATTTCCATTTGCACCATTAACTGCGGCTGTCGGCCCTGCTGAACTAGCAGTTGAGCAAGCTGTTAAATAAAGAGTTCCACTAGCAGAGATTGCTCCACCATCTGCAGTTCCACCAGAAGTAGTGGTTAAACCTGCCCCGGCGGTTATTTCTGTTATCGTGCCAGTATTAGTTGTATAAGCAGTTGTATCAAGAGTCCAAGTGTTAGCCGCGGTTTTTTTTAATAGACCAGTTGTTCCAGTTAAAGCTTCAATTGCTTTAAGGTCATCTGCGCCACTTACTAGGTTTAATGGAACCGTACCGCTGGATAAAGTTCCTATAGTTGTAATATTAGTACTTCCTGTCCAAGTAGAAAGTTTAGTATTTTCAACATTACCCAAACCAATATTTGCAGCAGTAATATTAACTTGACCAGTTCGATAAGAAGATTCACTACTTCCTTTTACTCCAGTCACACTATTATTATCAGAACCCCAATAAACACTAGATCCATTGGATTTTAAAACATATCCATTAGTGCCGGCAGTATAAGTAGCTCCGCCGGAGGTGCTAGGAGCTTTAATTGTAGTAATTTGAATTGTATTGGCAAAAGTATCACCAATTAATCTAGTAGCACCATTCACTATTAAATCTTTTAATTGTGCCATTTAAGTTCTCCTTTCAATTATTTTTTGTGGAACCTGTCGTTACCAAATTTTTACTATTTAAAAGTTAAATTTTTGGTAACGGCAGGTTTCCCATTAATATTCATAAAAATTATTATTTTCTATAACATTTAATTTATTTAAAGATGCTATAGGAAAATTTTCCCATGTATTATCTGTTGTTAATTGTCCCTATTTATTAATAGATATTTTATTAGTAGTTTCAGTAATCTCACGTAAACTTAAATGATATATTTTAGCAGTTACACCAGTCCCAGAACTGCCAGTCCACTAATTTAAAATTCGTAATCTGATAAAAGCAGTTTTATTACCACTTGAAGTATTCTAATTTAAATTTATTGTACCACGTATTCTTTGTTTAGTTTTTGCAGTATTTCCAGTAGATATTTGATAAATACAACTAGAATTACTACCAGTTGTTTTATCTTGTGCATATCGTTCTATTCCTAGATAAAAAGTATTTCCTGCATCACTTTCATAAATAATATCATATTCAAAAGTATGAGTACAATCTGCAATTGGTATATACTATTCTGTAGCAGTTGGCCAAATATATCCAGTAAATAAGAGATGATCCCCTTCTAATATTATAGAAGTACCGTTGAGTTTTACTGAACCTAATCCTTGTAATAATTCTTTACTCATATTTCCACCAACTCTCTACTATATATATTTCCATTATTATCAATAGTAGCACTTATATGATATAATTCCAAAATTTGTTCAGAAGTAAGAGCAGTAGCATAAATACGAAAATCAGATAAAAAAGCTTCAATACAAGCATAAGAATTACTTGTTCCATCTTTAAAAATCCGCAATGCGGTAGGAGAGGATAGCCCAGTATTTATAGCTACAGTTGTTGAACTTTCTAAAATTCCATCAAAAAATCTTTTAACAGTGTTTCCATCATATAATAAAGTTAGCATATGCCATTCTCCATTTAAACCAGTTGTAGAAGAACAATTTGCTGCCTATCGTGCCCCATTAACAAATAATCCACCTCTAAAAAATCCAGTATTATTAATACATATTTCATACCATTGACGATTAACTGTACTATCTACAATCATATGATATCCTCCAGTAGGAGAGGTATTTGTTGATTTAAACCAAATATTTAAGGTTATTGCTTCATTATTAAAATATAAATTTGGAGTAGTAATATAATTATTTATACCACTATCAGTATACATAGAATAACTATTTCTTGGAGTATTATTATCAATAGTTAAAGTCCCAGAAATAGTCCCATCATTATTATATCCAGAAGAATCATAAATAATATTATTATCAGCATTGTCTTTCCATGGAGTTGCAATTGAACCTTTTTCTAATTTCCAAGCACCAATATGCATATTACGAGTTCCATTAGCACTAGGATATGAATTATATATATTAAACCAAGCATTAGCTGCTCCATTGCCAGACGCTTGAGTAGATGTAATTGTAAAAGTTTTAACTAAATAATCAGCATGGTAATTATTTGTCCCCTATGGAGTAAAGTAAGTTGGCCCTGCCCAATTAAATAAAGTAACTGAACCACCACCCCAATACACCCAAACTCCAGTCTCAGCTGCTGTTTTTACAGAATGATAAATATCTACGTCCCATAGCTATAACGTATAAGTTTGATTAGCTTCTAAATTTTCTGTCATAGCAAATTGGTAGGCGTTATATGCAGCTGCATTAAAACTTTTTGGTATTGTATATAATAAATTAGAATTAAATTCATCTAATTTATAATGCAATACTAATCCTTTAGCAATTTCTTCAATTTCTTTATCTGAAAGACAATGATTATAAATGCGCACATCATTTAATGAACAAGCAGGATGATAATTCGCAGCATCACTACTTAAATTCCAATTAAAAATTGAAATTTTACTTTCTTCAGCATTATTAGTATATGACTAAGTTTTTTCAACCTTTCCATCAACCCATAACTAAAATTGTTCTTTAGTATGATTATAAGTTAATGCTAAATGATGCCAAGTATCTTTTATATTAGTAGTTCCATAATAAGTATGATATGTTCTACTACTTCCATTACCAGTACTGCAACAAATTCTATAATCATCAGTAGATATTTGCTTTACTGTAATCCCAAAACCTTTCTTAGTTGAAGCATTATGATTAGATATTAATCCATTAGCAGTATCTCCAACTGTAGCAGTAACTTTTGCCCAACAGCACATAGATAAATCTTTATCTAATAAAATATTTTCATTAGAAATTATTCTACCATTAGTTTTTACAGTTTCACGAGTATAACACTTTCCAATTTTTCCATTATTATCTATGGTAATGTTTGAAGTATTATTAATAAAAGTTAAGTTACTTAACCCCTAATTATGTAAATCTCCATTTAAAGGAAGCCATACCTATAAGCTCATAGATATACCTCCTTATTAAACAAATACAAAATCAAGTGCATTTGTAGTTTCATTATATTGTAAAATAACTTTTTCAGCAACTTTATAACTAGTGGCATTCATCTAACCAGAAGTAGTAGTAAGATAAACTCCTGTGTCAGCAATTCCCTCAAGCGCTTGCGCAGTTGATGTAGGGGTTGTAGTAACTGCTGTAATAAATGCTTTAGAAGTATCACCTAAAGTTATATTCTATTTTGTATCAGTATTAGTAACTGTTTCTGTTCCAGTTGTATAAGCAGTAACATGTCCATAAGTATCAAAGGTTAAACCAGTAACATATTTACGGCCATTCGCTATTAAATTAGTAACAGATGATGTATCAGCATGACTAATAGTTCTAGTCCCTGATGTAGTAATAGCAGAATTATCAGTATCTAAACTAATGCCTCCACCAGCTTTTAAAGTAATAGATGTTACAGTACCAGTATTATTAGTTTTACTAGCGGCCAAATCATATGCTGCTTTAACAGCTGCTGGGGTTGCCGCGATATTAGTAGCAGAATTGTTAGTAGCAGAAGATAAAGAAACATTTAATGTGTCACTATCCATACTTAAACCAGTTCCAATCATAATGCCACCTTTAGTAGTGCTGGAAGCGGTTGGTAAAGAATAAGTCCCTCCTGGGGTTGCCCAAGTTCCTTTATTTGTTAAAAATGTAGTAGTAGAAGTTCCAAAAGTAATACTTGAACTAGTTACTTCATTACTAGAATTTGTAATTACTAAACGATTACCATTGGCAATAGTCGCAGTTGTTGTAATTGTTCCTCTAGAATTAATATTACCATGGATATGGTTTGCTAAAGCATAGTTAGTTGCTAACCCTAAAGGCTCCCATTTATTTTCAGCCCAAATAAACTCTTCGCCACTATCTTTAACTAAAACAACATTGCCATTAGTGGCAGTAACACTAGATCCACTAACTAATGTTATTGGATTAGTCGTAGTATTTGCAGTTGTACTAATAGGAGTTGTTGTAACGCCTAAAAAGTCAACTGCTTTAGTAAGATTTAAATCTGCTAATTCAATTGTGGTATCTGTAGCTCCATTATAGGTTTTATCTCCTATTGTTAATAATCCATTTACCTATGAGGCAATACCATCTAATGCTCCAACAAAGGTAGTAGCGGTTAGCTCACCATCAGTAGCAAAAACTTTTGTATTAGAATAAGTAACTGGATTTGTTCCCTAAGAGACAGCCCCAATAACATACATTTTACTAGTACTATTATTAGCTCCCGCGGTATTTCTAGTATTACTATCCTATTGAGTAAAAGTTCCAGTTGTTCCATCTACACAAGTATATGTAAAAGTAGTACCAGAACGAGTAATTGATTTTATTGCTTTATCTACCCCTAAAGTAGTTTGAATGGCAGCAGTATTAGTAGTTCCAGTACCGCCATGCTCTATTCCTAAAACTCCAGAAACTGGTATATTTAGTTGATCAGAAGTTCCATCAAAAGTAGCATTTGTAGTAGATGCTAGATTTACTTGTAATTTTCTAGCATTTAATAAGCCGCCTACTCGTAAAGCACTGGCTGGTCTTCGGTGATAAGTAGTAGTAGTGGTTCCTCCACCAACATATTGAGTAATTACATAATCATTTGCTGTTAAATTTGAATTACCAGTATCTAAAGCATTAATTAAATCATTAGCAGCATCTTTTAAGTTACCTTTCCCAGTGCCGCCTCTTGATACTGCTAAAATTCCATCAGTAATTTTACTAGCATTAAGATTAGGAATATCAGCAGCAACAAGTGCTCTAAAACTTGGGGCTACCGCACTCCCACTGCTTGGGCCAGCTAATACTGTATTAGCATTTTGATTTGAAAAACCAATAGTATAAGAACCAGAAGTCGTTAAAGCAGTATCACTTCCTCCTGTTAAAGGAGAAGAAGTTTTTATTGTAATACTAGTAACTGTACCATTATTGGCTGCGGCTAAATCATACGCTGCTTTTACTGCTGCTGGGGTTGCGGCAACATTCTAACTATTGCTATTAGTAGCTGATGAAAGAGAAACTATTCCAGTGGTAGTAGTAGTTGCGACTGGTACCTCGGTTAGTAATGACCAAGGAATACTACCTGTAGTTAATGTACCAACTTTATTAATAGCAGTAGAACCTTGCCAGGTTGATAAAGCTGTATTTTCAACATTACCCAAACCAATATTACTTTTTGTAATATTTACCTGTCCTGTGCGATAGTTAGTTTCACTATTTCCTTTTACCCCGGTAACGCCTCCATTACCCGCGGTAATGGCATAACTAGCAGTACCTGTTAAAAGACCATATATTTTCCAGATTTGAGTTGGGGATCCTAATGCATACTCTTGAGAAGTAGAGCCAGGCACTAAGTTAGCTTTAAATGTCAAATTAGACACTATTCCTCAATCTCCTTTCTATTTATTTTTAAAAAGAAGAACAAGTTAGTTATTTCTTCTTCTACCAACTTATTCTTAACTAATTTGCAATTTCATTTCTTAATTTTATTAATTCATCAGTAGGATTTAATAAAGCTGCAATATCTAAATAAGCAAGAGCTTTTATTAAATCTTTCTAATAATAATAACTTAATCCAGCAATATGATAAACAAAATAATTATTTATATCATGAACATTACACCAATTGGCAGGTCCGCATAATTTCATAGCATCTTCACATAATAAACCAGCACTTCTAAAATCTTTCATATTATATAATAACTATGCTGCATCTAAATAATTATCTGTAAATGAAGGCATAAATAATCTACCTTCTCTAAAATAAGCTAATGCTTTTGGAATATTATTCTAATGAGTATATGCTTTTGCTGCACCTGCATAACAACGAGCTTTTTCAAAATTCTATAAAGTATTTTCATTTTGAATTAACCAAATGTAATGCTCTTGTGCTTTATCCCATTTTTCTTCAATTTCATATTCAATAGCTAATTGAAGTCTCATAATATAATCATTAGGACATTCTTTTAAATCTTCTTCACATAATTCAACATAATTTTTTTGTTTAGTTTTATCAGGATAATGCCAAACTGCAATATCAATAGGAGTACTAGTTTCAACATAAAACTATTTAATTCCCATTTTATTCACTAATGCTTCATGAACTATATTTTCCCAATGATCCCAATATTTACTATGAATACGATATTCTTTAATCGTTCTAATAATAACATCATTTTCATCTACATCTCTATGATAGTCATACATTCCTCTATCAAATAAAGGAGACCATTTTGATTTTACTTTTTTACTCCAACCTTTTTCTTTAATAACTTCATCAAGGTCAACCATAAAAAACATAACAGTTTCTTTTGGGATTAAAGTCATACTAGCATCTCTAGCTTTATCATATCGCCAAGGTTTTATAATCTGCTATTTAATAATTAAATTAGGATATTCTTTTTGTTTTTCTTGTAATTTTTCCCAAGTTCCATCAGTAGAACCTGTATCCAAAAGACAAACGTAATCAGCTTCACCAAAGCTATTTAACCATTTATCAACATTATTTACTTCATTTTTACAAATACCATAAACTGATAAAATAACTTTTTCATGTACTTTATCCCAATTAATTGTTGTTTTACAAATATCTTCTACCATTGATTTGCCTTGCGCATAAAAATATTCACTATAATGCTCATTAGGATTTTTTAACCAAAATGTCCAAGGCTTACGTCCTACATAATGAATAAATTGACAATTCTTTTTTAAATCTTCAACCTAATCTTCTTGAACATAAGGTGCGAATACATTGTAATATTTATTTAAATGTAACTCTTTCTATTCAGGCCATTTATCATAATAAAAATTTAACATTTCCTAATCAGCAACAACATAATCAGGATATTTCTCTTTTGGAAAATTCATAGCAAAGTTTAATATATCTTCAAATAATTCATGAGAAGGTTCAATCACTAAAAATCCACTATTAAAATGTGGCCAGCCTTGCCAAAGTCCAAAATATTCTCCATCAAGAGCTGCTGTCATATGAGGTTTTTCAAATAATTTATCTGGATTTTTAAGAAACATTAAATCAGCATCAAGAAAAATTATTTTATCATATTGTGTCTAATCATATATTCTAAATTTAGTCCAGCAATCATACCAAGTAGTAGCGATTCCTGGATGTATTTTCATATTATGCTCATGAATATCATTTGTTACTGAAATAGGCTCTACTACTTCATAAGAAACACCTAATTCTTTAATAAACTCTAATGTAGAAGCAGAAACTTTATCAGTAACTAATACGTGTAAAGGATATTTTGATTTTACTCGTTTTAAACTTTCAACTAATAAAGCAATCCCATAAGCATAACTATCATTAGTTAATAAAGATATATATGCATAATTCTTCATATTTATCTCCTTTATCTCTATATATTTGATTTTATTTTATCATAAAAAATTATAATTATCAAGAAATGGTTACATTTCCACTAGCATCAATTTCAAAATGAAATGTCATAGTATCATCATCGCCATTAGGAAATGTTAAATAAAAAGTTGCAGTTCCACTAGTAGGTTTTGCTAATGTAATTCCTTTTACATAATAATCGCCATCAGCATAAGTAGAAGCATAAGAAGCAGCTATAGCAGTAGCAGGTATATAACCAGCAGTAATAGTATTAGTTAAAGAAGTCGCTGCACGAGTTGCACGTAAAGATACTTTAATATTATTATTATCAGTATCACTATTTACTAATTCAATATTACTACTATTATTTGTAAAATTAATTTTTCCTCCACTAAAACTAGAAGTAGTAGTTGCAGCAGGTATATAGATAGTTGCATCCTCGGTTTTATTAGGAGTGACAATTACAGTATTACCATTAGTTGTACTAAATACATTTGCATAACCAGCAGTTGTATTAGAATATTTAGTTTGAATAATCCCATCTGAAACGGAGCCAGTCCGAGTAAAATAATAAGGAGTTGAATCTTCTGAAATAGCCATTGTACAAGTGCCACTTATAGTTACTGTTGGAGTAGTAGTAATAGTTCCACTTGATGATATGTTTGCTTTTGTCCCTAATGACATAGGATTAATAGTTATAGTTCTATTATTAGGATAATAGCCTGCTCCTATAGTTATAGTCTATTCAGTAGTTGGCTAAGAAGTGATAGCAGAAGTAGATAATGTACTCTAAGGAATAGATACTTCTCCTGTAACTGTCACTGTTCCTGCAATAGCCTAAGAATTTGTTACATATCCATTAGTAGTTACAGATGGTTTAATATTTATACTTCCTACTGATTTAACTATATATCCACTTGCTGTTGCTGAATTATATATAGTAGGAACAGCTGTAATAGTTGTAGCAGGAGTTACTACTTGACCACTCTAAACATTAAAATTTAATTCAATATCTTTATCAACAAAAGTATTTTCTGTATTTAAAATCAATTGATTATTATATTGATTACTAATTGTAAAAGTTTTTGAAAATAAATTATTAAAAACTGGTAATGTAATATTTGACAATTATATCACCCCTGTCCCCAAGATGCAGCCCCAGTATAAACAGGTACATTTACATCAGCAGAGCCATCAAATGAAAATTCATTATTAGCACCAAATGTAAGGGTATGAATTGATGGAGTAATATTTACAGTAGTTGCAGTTCCGTTTGACGGAGTAATAACAAAACTATTTGTGCCACCATTAAAAGTATATGTTGTATCAGTAAAAACTGCATTAGCAGGAACAGAAGTTTCAATTGTAAAACCACTGTCTTTAATAGCTTTACCGGTTGTTCCAGTAAATGTAGCAATATGCCCTGCTGTTGAAGTAGCCGGACCTACAACTGCTCCATCAATATTGGTTTGGATTACTGCCCAATGTGCATTATTAGCAGAAGATCCCCCAGTAATACAATAAATAGTATCTCCAATTTCGCATATCTATCCAGCATATACTCCAGCAGTTCCTACCTTATAAGTCCAACCAACTTTATGTACCGCAGGTAATTGATTATTATTATTAACTACTCCTTTAAATACCATAGCATCTGTAACATTTAAACTAATTGTTGAAGTAGTATTATCGCCTTTAGTAATAGTAAGAGTATCATTATCAAAAGAGATATCTTTAATATATGTACTAGCAATAGATTGACCATATGGAGTATCTTGAGTAATATAATTATCATTTTCTGCTTTTAGTGCTCCCCAGGCATTAACCGCCATACGAGTTCCAGTTGAGCCACCTTCACCAGCAGTATCTATATAAAAAAGACCTTTTATTGCATCAAAATACATATAACCTTTTGTATAAGTTGCTGGTAAAGCTGTAGTTCCACTATCAATATTATTAAATATTTTAAATAGTGCCATTAAAATACTCCTTTCTATTTAAAATAAAAAATGGAGAAATCGCAAGATGCAATTTCTCCTATATAACAAAAATAAGCAGTCTCATAGTAAGAGACTGCAATAAAAATTAATCATTTATTTAGAAAGGTGAAACGTATCTTACTATTTCATATATAATAAAAATTTAAATTAATTAATTAATAAAATTTGCCCTTTAAGAATCGTGCGGTTACCATTTTTCTTCCATTTTTAATATAGACTGTTTATAAACAAAATAGCAAAAAATTGGTAAGCGCAGTCCTCTATTTCTAAATAAAAAATTTTTATATTGAAAATATTAAAAAAATATGATATAATTAATTATAAAAGATAAAAAAATAATAAAAAGGAGATTTTTATTATGTGGTATGGATATCGTGTTAATGACCAGCAAGATTGGGTTAAAATGAAAGATTTTAATTCTTTAGAAGAATATAATGCTTATATCTCAAAACATAAAGTTAGCACTTCAATGTGTTGCAATTTTGAAGTAGATTTAAGAGGAAAAGCTTTAATCACATGGCCAATGAATCAAAATCATTAATTCAAATCGCTATTGGTTTTGTCTCTAATGGAGGAGATGCCAATGAAAAATTAAGAACTTTTCAATTAAATTATCCTAAACGAAAAATTATAGGAGTTTCAGTTTCTCCTGTTGAACCTCATGGATATTTTATGACTATTACATATGAAATAAATTTATAAAGAAAGAAGTTGATATAATATGAGTGTTTTTGCTTGTGCAGATTTACACGGTTGTAAATGGGCTTGGGATGCTATTAAAGATTTTCTCAAACCAGAAGATAAGTTATATTTTTTAGGTGACGCAGCAGACCGTGGTCCTGATGGCTGGGTTATTATGAAAGAACTATTAGCCGACCCTCGTGTAACCTATATTAAAGGTAATCATGAGGATTTAATGATTAAAGCAGTAGGTAAATGTAATCCTACAACTTTTCATCCTAATGATTTCTTTTGGGACAAATATATAGAACTCTGGTTTGCTAATGGTGGTTCAGCAACATATGAATCTTTTCGAGCTGACCCTGATAGATTTAAAGTTATTGAACAAGTAAAAAATCTTCCTTTTGTTGCAGCTTATCATAATACTTCAAATGAAACAGTATATCTTTTACATGCCGGATGTAATGCTAATGATATTGATAATCTTACAGAAAGAAATGCCATTTGGGATAGAACTCATTATATGTTGAATGATTGGGATGGCCGGCCTAATGAAGTAATTGTTCATGGGCATACTCCTATTCCTATTATGGTAGAAGACCAAGATAAAATTGCTACTGCTTTTTCTAATTCATATCAACATACTGATATAATTGAACCAGGAGCTTATTGGTATGCAAAAGGGCATAAAGTAAATATTGATTGTGGAGCTGTTTTTACAGGAGTTATGGTTATGATTAATTTAGATACATGGGATGAAGAAATCTTTTATCAGGAGGCAGAAAATGAGAAAAGTTGAATATCATAATTTTTATTGTATGAATTGTGGGCAGAAAACTTTTTCTTTGCCTCGTCCGGTTAGTCATAAATACAGTAAGCATCATAGAAAAGCACTTTGGTGCCCTTATTGTAAAATTATGGTAAATTGTATTGAATGTAAAAACGATAGTGAAGTATATGATTTTAAAGAAAAATTTTATGCTGGAGAATATAAAGAAGAAGCAAAAGTTTCTATTGATTATCTTAAAAAGCAGGAGTTGATTTTTACATGAGACTTTGGATTATGTGTGGAGAGCCTGGGTCTGGAAAAAGCCATTTCGCTAGAACTGTATTATGGGATGGAGAAGGAGTTTATTACATTTCTAGAGATGAAATTCGTAATACTATGGTTAAACCTAATCAGCCCTTCTTCAGTAAAGAAAAAGAAGTATTTAAAGAATTTGCTTATCAAATTAAAAATTTAATGGAAGATGAAGATACTTATGTAAGTGATATTATTGCCGATGCTACTCATCTTAATTGGAGTAGTCGTAGTAAATTACTTTCTGCTCTTGGTCTTTTACCTGATGGCAAAGAAAATATTGATGTAATTCCTGTTGTTATGACTACCCCTCTTGAAGAAAGTATTCGGCGTAATAATACTCGAAATGGAAGAGCATGTGTTCCAGAAGACACAATTCGTAAAATGGCTTTTTCTCGCACGGACCCTAGAAAAGACCCTTTTAAATATGCCGCAATTATGGAGGTTTAATAATGATTGAAGTTCTTTTAATTATTATAGCTGTTATTTGCGGATTAGGAGCTATTGGATGTGTTGGATTGTTACTTTGTATTATTCTTATTCGAGATAGTACCCCTCCTGCATGGCCAAATTATTGGAAAAGGGAAGAAGCAAAAAAGAAGAAAGAGGGAAATAATAATGAATAATGTTTGGGTTTGTGGAGATTTTCATTTTTGTCATAATAAAGAATTTATTTATAAGCCTCGTGGATTTGAGACTGTTGAAGAAATGAATACTATTCTTATTTCTAATTTTAATAGTGTAGTAAATCCAGAAGATGAAGTATATATGCTAGGAGATTTTATGCTGGGTGGAGCTGATATGCTTGATACAGGACTTGCCCTAGCATCTCAATTAAATGGGCACCTTCATCTTGTGCGAGGGAATCATGATACAGATAAGCGTTGGGAAGCATATAAAAATTTACCTAATGTAGTTGAAATGCAAAATGCTATTTATATTTCTTATCAAAAGCATCACTTTTATCTTTCTCATTATCCTACTTTTACTGGAAATCTTGAAAAAGAAAGTCTTAAACAGTGTTTACTAAATATTCATGCACATACTCATTCTAAAAATAAATTTTATCAGGATATTCCTTTTATGTATTGTGCTTGTTTTGATGCTCATAATAATTTTCCAGTAAATATGGATGATGTAATTAAAGATATGTATATGAAAGCAAAGGAATGTAAAGATGAATTATAATCCATCTAATATATTTGGTATTTTTATTGATTGGAAAAAAGCATTAGGATATTCTCGATGCGGTCTTTGTGCAAAACGAGAAAAATGTAATATCCTTGACCTATATGGAAAATGCCAAGATTTTGAAATGACAAAAAATGAAATTATTTCCATTGTAACGGACAGTGGGGAAGTGTTATATTCTCGTTGTAATAAATGTGTATATTTAAAAGAAACTTGCGGTCAAACTGATAAGGATGGTAAATGCTAGAAGTATAAGCGTGACCCACCTGATGGAGGATATTATGGCTAAATTTAATGGACAAATTGAAATTAGTTTAGGATATGATATAACTGAACAAATCCCTACATATGAAGGAGAAAATGTTTGGTATACAGAAGATACTTATACAGAATTTTTTCACGAAGGCTTTTATAATTCTATTGATAAAGCTATTGCCGCACTTCAATATTTAAAAGAACATATTAATGAATTAAGCGAGGATTAATTCCTCGCTTTTTCTAGTCTTCGGCCCTGACCAGATTTTTCGCGCCCATAGGAAATTTTTTTCTAAAATTGTCTAGTTTAATTAATTTATTATTTTAAATCTTCATATATAATAAGGAAGGAGTGAAAATATATATGACATTATATTATATTTTACTTTGGGTAGCAATGATGGTTACTGGTATTCTTATGTATGAATAGCCATTAATTACTAAAAAGAAAGGTTTTGTTTTAAAAGCTCTCCAACAAATTGGTTGGATAATTATGTTTGTAGCTATGTTAGGTTTTTTTTATGGGATATTAGCTTTATTAGGATTAATACAAGCACTTTAAAAATAGAGAGATTATATCTCTCTATTTTTTTTTATTGACTATTATTATTTTTTATGATATAATTATAATATAAAAATATAAGGAGAAATTTATTTTGAATATTATAACTGAATATAATGAAGATACTGGCACTACAGTATGTGTTATTACTGATAATATAAATAATATTACTCTACAAGGGTATGGAATGGCAAAATGCCATGATAGCGATAAACCTTTTCAAAATAAAATAACTGGTGAATATATCGCTAAAACTCGTGCGCAAATTGATATTCTTCGTAAAAAAAGAGATTATGATATTAAGCCAGGGTTATTAGCTTTAAAGCATCTTAAAGCTACAATGATTAATAGTAAAAATTATAATTCTAAAAATTATGAAAATAAACGTCTAAATAAAGAAATTAAACATCGTGAAGATGATATTCATTATTTAAATATGTGTATTAAAGAAGTAAAAAATCAATTAAAAATATATATTGATGCCAAAGACTCTTCACAAAAAGCGGTCGAAAATAGATAAAATTTAAATTATAAAAATCATATAATATATAGAGAGGAAGTGGTCATTATTCTCAAATATATATTATATGGAGTGCTATTTTATATAGTAATAATTCCTATTTTAGAACAACTCTCCGCTTTAATTTGTTAGGGATTAGAAGTATTAAAAGGATTTTTAGTTTATAGACAAGCGATAACATAGAATAAAGTAGATGCAATAGATAAAACATCTAATGAGAAAACTAGTTCAATGGCTATTGGTTTTGCTATCCCTAGTGATGATGAAGAGGATTAGGAGGAAAATGATGATTGATTATAAATTTTATGATACCAGTTCATTGCTTTTAAAAGCTAATAATTTATTTGAAGATAATCAACACTTTGCTATATCATCAATTACTCTCCAAGAATTAGAAGATATAAAAACTTCAAATAATAAAGATGCTGATATTAAATACGCTGCGCGGAAACTTCTTCACGTTTTAAATGAGCATATGGGCAAATATGATATTCATATTTTTACTGAAGATATGTTAAAACCTATATATGAAAAAAAATTAACAGTTACTAATGATACGCGCATATTAGCAACTGCAATTGATTATGATAATAATATTCATCCTGATGAAACAATTTTTGTTACTAATGATTTATCTTTAAAAGCTATTGCTAATTTATTTTTTGGCGATGGAATTATTGAAAGTGTTGAAGATACTGAATGTAATGAATATAAAGGATATATAGATATTACCATGAATGATGAAGAAATGGAATATTTTTATTCAAATTTATATGAAAATACTTTAAATGCATTAATCAATTAGTATATTATTATTAGAAATAATGAAAAAAATATAGTTGATAAACGAGTTTGGGATGGAACTTATTATAGGAATTTAAATTATGATAATTTTAATTCAAAAGAACTTGGAAATATAAAACCAATATCTGGCGATCCGCTACAATAGTTTGTGGCGGATAGTTTTTATCATAATAAAATTACAATGATAAAAGGACCTGCTGGTTCTGGCAAGTCTATTCTTTCTCTTGGATTTTTATTCCAACAGTTAGAAAAACATAAAATAGATAAAATCATTATTTTTTGTAATACAGTAGCAGTAAAAAATTCTGCTAGATTAGGATTTTATCCAGGTAGTCGTTTAGAAAAGCTTCTTGATAGTTAGATAGGAAATTTTTTAATTAGTAAATTAGGAGATAGAGTAGAGGTAGAAAGATTAATTGATGAAAATAAATTAATGCTTTTACCTATGTCTGATATTAGAGGCTTTGATACTACTGGAATGAATGCTGGAATTTATTTAACAGAAGCTCAAAATCTTGATATATCTTTAATGAAATTAGCTTTATAGCGAATTGGAGAAGATAGTATCTGTATTATAGATGGTGATGAAAAAACACAAGTAGATGATATTGCTTTTGCGGGCGCTAATAACGGAATGCGTCGTGCGTCAAAAGTATTTAGAAATCATAATATTTATGGAGAAATAGAATTAAAAAGAATATATCGTTCTCAAATTGGAGAAATCGCTGAATAGATGTGAGGGATTAATTTCCCTCACTCTTTTTTTAAGGAGAAATAAAAATGAATACACAAGAATATGTTTGGAAATATTTTTTAAATAAAGGTTTTTCTCCACAAAGTATAGCTGGAATTATGGGCAATATAGATGAAGAGAGTAAATTTAAAACTAATAATGTAGAAGATTATAAAATATATTTAACTGATGAACAATATACTCAACAAGTAGATAATGGAAGTTATAAAAATTTTGTAAATGATGGAATAGGATATGGCCTAGTTCAATGGACTTATGCTCCATTTAAACAAGATTTATTAAATCTATGTCATTCTTGTAAAAAATCTATTTCTGATTTATCTTGTCAATTAGAATAGTTATATTTACATCTTTAGTCTGAAGGATTATTAAATAAATTAAAAAGTATGTAGTCAATAGCAGAAGCTACAGAATATTTTATGTTAAAATTTGAAAAACCAAAAGATTAGAGTCAATCAAAAATAGATACACGTATTAAAATTGCAGAATAGTATTTTAATCAATTTAATAAAGGAGGTTAGCAAACTATGAAATATTCACAAAATAATCCTCCATTAGTTTGTATGCAAACAAATTCTACCTGTTATCAATAGACAAGTTAGATGAATGTAGTAGGCATTTTATGGCATAGCACAGGGGCTAATAATCCTAATCTTAAAAGATATGTACAGCCAGGCGAAAATGATAAAAATTATTCTAGTTTAATAGCAAAAATTGGAAAAAATCCAAATGGGAATGATTGGAATCATATTCATGTAAATGCTGGGCTTAATGCCTGGATAGGTAAATTAGCTGATGGTAGTGTAACTACAATTTAGACAATGCCTTGGGATTATAGACCTTGGGGCTGTGGTAGTGGATCTAAAGGCAGTTGTAATAATGGTTGGGTCCAATTTGAAATTTGTGAAGATGGACTCAATGATGCTAATTATTTTCAATAGGTATATAAAGAGGCTTGTGAATTAACTGCTTATATTTGCCGTTTATATAATATTGGTCCATATAGAAAAGTTAATGGAGTACCAACTATTTTATGCCATCAAGATTCATATAAATATGGAATGGGAACTAACCATAGTGATGTATATCACTGGTTTAACCGTTATGGAAAAACTATGGATGATGTACGAAATGATGTTGCTGCTTTATTAAGTAACAATTAGTCTAGTACTACTCCTGTATTAACACCTACACCAACTACTTCTAATGATAATTTAGCTAGAGTATTGAAAAAAGGTAAAGAAGGTAATGATGTAAAATTATTACAAGAAAAACTTCTTAAATTAGGCTTTGATTTAGGCCCTTGGGGAGCAGATGGTGATTTTGGTAGTTCTACTGAAAATGCTGTTATTTAGTTTTAGAAAGTATATAAATTAAATATAGATGGCGAAGTAGGACCAGCTACTTGGAATGCTATTAATCAAACATTAAATGGCAATATAAAACCCACACCAGAATAGCCAGAAGCAAAACCGATTTATACTGGAGTAGTTATAGGTTCAGCTTCTAAAGATGAAAATGGGCAATATTCTGGCGGTTAGGCGGGTGACCAGACAGGTAAAGAAGTATGGACTTTAAATTGGTATAATCAAAATTGGACAAGTGTAATTCGTCCAAAAGATTCTACTCTTGCAGAAAAAATAGCTTCTGCTTGTGAAAAAGCGTGTGCGAATAACAATATTGGATATAGTTAGTCCAATAGAAATTCATTATTAACGCAAGCAAAAAAAGTAGGATTTGATATTTCAAAAATTACAGCTCCTTGTAATTGTGATTGTAGTTCATTAGTTAGTGTTTGTTGTGTTTGTGCTGGATTACCTGAAAGTATATTTTTCCCATATGGAAATGGATGTACCACTTGGACTTTAAGTGATGCTTGTGCAAAAACAGGTAAATTTACTGAATTTACTGATAGTAAATATAGAACACAAAAAGATTATCTTAAACGTGGAGATATTTTATTAAATAGAAATCAACACGTTGTTATTGTTTTAAGTAATGGTTCTTAGGCTGAATCTACTACTCCTTCTACTAATGTTAATAAGTTTCCTTATTTAGTAAAAGTAATTGTTGATACTTTAAATGTACGTCAATTGCCAAATAGTGAAGCAAAAGTAGTTGCACAAATTAAACGAAATCAAGTTTATACAATTGTAGAAGAGAAAGGAGGATTCGGTAAATTAAAATCAGGCGTTGGCTGGATTGATTTACAATATACCGAAAAGAGATAATGGCTATTAAAAAGAAAGCATAGGGAGAGCATGAAAAAAAATTAGAGTTCTCTAAAAAACTATTAATCCAAGAGTCAATGTTAATTTGGATTCATACAATAGCTATGCTAGTTTTAGCTTATATTTGCGTTTTTATGGGGTATTTCGCAGAGTTACCTTGGCTTACTGCAATGGTAGCATTACCTTGGGGCGCATATGGAGTTAGTTAGCATGCTTATTATAAAAAAGCCCAAGCTGAAAATACCAAGGGTGGAATTGTTTATGACGCAGCCCTTTTTGATGAGGATGCATGTGGCTAACTAAATAATAGTTCTTATATAATATATTTAATTATATAAGAACTATTTATTTTATTTATATTTATTTGACTAATATATTTTTTTATAATATAATATTTATATATAAATATAAATATAGATATATATTCCTATAAATAGGATAATATAAAAAAATAAATTTGTCAAATAAGATAGGAGATATAGTTTGAATATATATTATACAGATGGTTCTGCAAAAGATAATGGCAGAGAGAATGCTATTGGTGGTTATGGTGTTGTTGAAATTGATGAAAATAATAATATAATTTGGCAATATCAAAAAAATGATATAAAAAATGCTACTAATAATATGATGGAATTATCTGCTATTTTATCTGCTTTATATCATGTAGAAGTAAGTGATGAAACAGATGTAATTATATATAGTGATTCTGCTTATTGTGTTAATTTAATTAATACTTGGATGTATTCATGGGCGGATAATAATTGGAAACGTCCTAAAAATCAAGAGGTAAAAAATCTTGATTTAATTCAAGAAATTTATAGATTAGCATATTTAGCAGAAATTAAAAAAGTAAAAGGACATTCTACTGATTATTGGAATAATTATGTAGATACTCTTGCAAAAGGAGAAAGAAAAATATGACAATCGCTGAATGTTAGGTTGAAACACAAAAACATATTGAAAAAGTTAGAAAATATATTCGATTAATTACTGATAAATTAACTACTCGTGGAGTTAATCACGATGCAGCTAAATTACAAAGTCCAGAAGTAGAATTATTTGCAGAATATACTCCAAAATTAGCAACTTTAGAATATGGTAGTGATGAGTATCAACAATGTTTAAATGAATTAAAACCTGCATTAGAACATCATTATGCTACATATAGACATCATCCAGAGCATTTCCCTAATGGGGTAAATGATATGAATTTAATTGATTTATGTGAAGTAATTGCTGATTGGAAAGCAGCGAGTGAAAGACATAATGATGGAAATTTAATTAAAAGTATTGAAATAAATGCTAAAAGATTTCATATAGATGATTAGTTAAAACAGATTTTGCTTAATACTGCAAAATTATTTGATGAAGAAAATAATTAATAATAACCCCACAGTTTTGTAATAAGCTGTGGGGTTGATTTTTTTGAAAAAATATGTTATAATATTATTGAATAAAAATATAATGGCAAATTTTATTGAAAGGAATAGTTTATGAAACAAATTTTAAGCCCTGATTGCTCTGTAATTTATTTTTGGTATGACCATCTTGTATTAAGAGAAAATGGTGATGCTGAAAAAGTTACTAAAGCAATTAATGATGGAGATTATGATACTTTTATGAAATTTTATCATAAATATCCTCCTTTTAAAACTTATTATGAAGATTTAGGTGAATGTGAAGTGTGTTATTTTCCTAATACTGCTTCTATTTTTTATAATGATGAAATCATTGGAAGAATTGATATTACTACGCAAGAAGGTTTTAGCTTTATAACAGAAAGTGAGTTTGAATGCGGATGATGAACTCTGCTTCGGTCAATTTTTAATAATTTTATAAAAGTTATTTTTATATATATTAGAAAATGACAAAGGAGAATTTAATTATGCAAGGAGATAACTATATTTTAAAAGATGGCACAAATATTACAGCTATTGATATTGGTAAAGCAAAATCTATTATTATAGGTGAAAAAAGAAATAGATTAATAATATGTGATAGAGCCCCAAATACAAAATCAAAAAAAGCAAGAGTTATTTGTTTATGTGATTGTGGAAATTATACCGTAATAAATCATTAGGATTTTAAAGAAGAAAAAGTCAAAAGTTGTGGTTGCTTATCTCTTGAATAGAAAATAGAAAGATGTAAAAAAACTGCCGTTAATTATAATAGTAGTGAAAGAAATATAAATCCTTTCTATGAATATGTTGAACCAACAGAGATGCGATATGGAACTAATAACCAAGTTGTATGGAAAATAAGATGTCGTAAATGTAATAAAGAATATTTTGGGCCTCCAAATGAATTAATTTCAGAAAAACGCTCGCACGGATTAAATCCTTGTAGATGTTGGCAAAAGCATAGTATTGGAGTCTGGCAGATTATTGATATTTTAGAAAAAAATAAAATAGATTATTAGTTAGAAAAAACTTTCGAGTCGTGCTTATCAGCAAAGGGAAATATGTTACCATTTGATTTTTATTTACCAGATTATAATATTTTAATAGAATATGATGGACAATAGCATTATTAGATAGCCTTTGGATAGGATGAATAGAAATTATTCTTACAGCAAGAAAATGATAAAATAAAAAATAATTGGTGTAAAGAAAATAATATTAAATTAATTAGAATATCTTATAAACAAAAAAATATTACAATAAATGATATAATAGAAGGAGAGTAGAATATTGGGTAAATTATATACAGAAGATAGCATAGAATCACTCAGCCCCCTTGAATTTACAAGGCTTAGGCCGGGAGTCTATGCGGGCGATACAACCTATGCTACTCAATTAGCAATAGAAATTTTTTCAAATGCTGTTGATGAATTTAGAGCAGGCAATGGCAATAAAATTGAAGTAGAAATAAATGGGGCAAAAGTCCGTATCCGTGACTATGGGCAAGGTTTTATCCCAAATAGTTTTCGTGAAGATGGTAAAACAATTCTTGAAGCAGCATTTAGTGTATTAAATACTTCTGGTAAATATCGTGAAGATG
>CAMUZC010000003.1 GCA_947165105.1 uncultured Lachnospiraceae bacterium
ATGCTTTTGCTAATTTTGATGATATTAGTATTTTGAGGGTTAAGAGAGAAGAAGAATTTGCACCTATTAAGAATAAAGAAGGAAATGATAGTCCTGAAACTGCTATAAAACTGTATAACAAAAAAATATAATAGATTATAAATAATTATGTAAAAAGAAATGTTTACAAACTAGTGAAAATATGAAATAATATATTAAAATCTAGGAGGACATTTCAAATGGAAAGTAAGGATGAATTAATAGAAAAATTAGAATGGAATAATAATATAAAAAACAAAGAAAAAAAAGAAGTTTTAGCTAGGAAAATTGCATCAAAAGTCAAAGACGGAGATGTGATTAGTTTTGGTTCTGGCACAACTTCTTTTTTAGCTGTTAAAGAGATTGGAAAGAGATGTAAAGAAGAAGGATTGAGAATTACGGCTATTCCAACATCAAAACAGATTGAATTACTATGTGAGTATTTAGAAATTCCAACAGCTATGTTAGGAAAAAAACAGATTGATTGGGGATTTGATGGGGCTGATGAGGTTGACAGTAACAATTGGTTAATAAAAGGATTAGGTGGCGCTTTATATAGAGAAAAAATGAACCTAAAGCAAACTCCTATAGTCTATATATTGGTGGATAAATCTAAATTAGTTGATAAATTGGGAGAAAAGTGTGCAATTCCAGTGGAATGTGATGTTGACAAGATTGATTTAATTCAAGAAAAATTGAAAAAAATAGGCGCAATTGATTTGAAAATACGAAAAGAAAAAAATAATGTAAAAAACTATATTACAGATAATGGAAATTGCATAATAAATGTTAAATTTGAAGAAGTCGATGAAAATTTGGAAAAAAGAATTAATCAAATTGATGGAATCATAGAAAATGGATTATTTATAAATTATAAAAATATTGAAGTAATTGTACAGTAGTAGACTTAGAATTGAAATAATATAGGTGATGCGAAAAGGAGTGATATAATTGAAAAAGAAAATATTATTTGCTGCATATTCTCTTGATGTTGGTGGAATAGAAACAGCACTTATTTCGTTAATAAATCATTTGGCAGACGAATATGATATTACTTTAGTTTTAGAAAAAAAACAAGGGGTATTTCTTGGTCAGGAGGATAAAAGAATAAAAATAATAGAATATTCGCCATCATACAATAAAGTAAAGCTATTTGCTAAAACTATAAATTTGATAAAAGAAATTGGTTTTAGTATAAAATACAAGAATAAGTTTGATTTTGCATGTAGCTATGCTACATATTGCAAAATGGCTTCTATGGCTGCTAGGAAAGCTTCAAAAAATAATGCTTTATGGGTACATAACAATTATTTCTATTTTTTCGATAAAGATGATAATAATTATAAAAACTTTTTTGATTCAATTTCATCACATAAATTCAAAAACGTATTATTTGTTTCAAATGAAGCAAGGAAACAGTATATAGATAATTATGGTGTGAAAGGTGAAAAGACATTGATATGCAATAATCTTATTGATAGTAGAAAGATTTTAAAATCGGCAGAAGAAGAAATACAGATAAAGAAGGATGAGAGCATAACAACTTTTGTTAATATTTCTAGACATGATGAACATCAAAAGAGACTAACCAGATTGATTGAATGTGCTAAATTGTTAGAAGAAGATAAGGAAAAATTTAGAATTTTATTTATAGGAGATGGAAAAGAAACTGAACTTTATAAAAATATGGTGGATGAGTACAAGCTTAATGATAAAGTAGTTTTTGTTGGAAGAACTACTAATCCATATCCATATTTGAAAATATCTGATTGTGTTATTTTAACGTCTGATTATGAAGGTTATCCTGTAGTTTATCAAGAGTCAAAGGTTTTAAATAAACCAATTATTACAACTGATGTTTCTGACAGTAAAATTGATATTGAAAACAAATGCGGTATAGTTACAGGAAAAAATGTGAATTCAATCTATAATTCAATGAAGTATTTTATAAAAAATGGATTTGAAATAAAAGAAAGATTTGAAGTAGAAAAGTATAATAATGAGATTATAAATAAAGTGAAAAATATAATAGATGAAAGGAATTGAAAAATGCCCGAAATTAGTATTATAATTCCAGTTTTTAATACAGAAAAATATTTAGAAAGATGTTTAGAATCTGTTATTGCACAAAAAAAAATTGATTATGAAGTTATAGTAATTAATGATGGATCTACAGATGATTCTGATTTAATAATTAAAAAATATGAAGAAAAATATTCTCAAGTAATTAAATATTTTGATAAAAGTAATGGTGGTTTATCAGATGCAAGAAATTTTGGCGTTCAAAAGGCAACCGGAAAGTATTTGTGTTTCATTGATTCAGATGATTACATTGATAAAAACCTATTTGAAATGATAAAACCAGTTATAGAGCAAGATGTTGATTTAATCAAATACAAATGTATAAGAGTTGAAGAAAATTGTAAAGAGATAGAAAGAATTGATGGACCAGTTTTTGATATAAAGAGTGGAAATGAAGCTTTTGACGAGCTATATGCAAATGATGTTTTGATTGAACCAGCATGGTTATATTTATATAAAAGAAGTTTTTATATAGAAAATAAATTTGAATTTCCTGTAGGGAAATATCATGAAGATTGGGCTATTGTTCCATATATTTTGATTAAGGCAGAGACTGTAGTATCAACTAATATATTTGGTTATTACTATGTTCAGTCGTCAAATAGTATAACAAGAAATAATAATAATCAAAGAATATATAAAAGAGCGTGTGACATGCTAGAACATTATGATTATTTGAATAGCAAAATCAAAAAAGACAATGTAAAATCAATAACAATGGAAAACTTCAAAATATATATGTCTAATTGTTTAATTTTGAAATTAAATGAATTACCAAAAGAATATCATAAAAAATATATAAAAGAATTAAAGAAGAGAAAGATTACAGATAATTTTAAGGTGAATAATATAAAGCAATTAATAAAAAAAATCATCTTGAGAATAAATATAAATTTGTATTTAAAAATAAGATAAAAAGTAAGATAGGTGATGATAATGCCAAAAGTAAGTATAATTGTTCCAGTTTATAACGTCGAAAAATATATTGAAAGATGCCTAGAAAGCTTGGTAAAACAGACTTTGCAAGATATTGAAATAATTATAGTAAATGATGGTTCGACAGATAATTCTGAAGTAATAATAAAAGAGTATGAAAAAAAATATAGTGATAAAATAAAGTATTATATAAAGCAAAATGGAGGACTATCAGATGCTAGAAATTTTGGAATGCAATTTGCAACAGGTGAGTATATTGCTTTTCTAGATTCAGATGATTATGCGGATACAACTTTATATGAAAAAATGTATAATAGAGCAATTGAACAGAATTGTGATTATGTTGAATGTAATTTTATATGGAAATATGATAATAAGGAAAAGAAAGATATTGGAATAAAGTATACAGACAAACATCAAATGCTTGCAACTGCAAGAGTTGTAGCGTGGAACAAATTAATCAAGAAAGAATTGATTGATAAAACAAGAATACAATTTCCAAAAGGGTTGAGATATGAAGATGTAGAATTTTTTTATAAATTATTGCCACATATACAAAATTTTGGGTTTGTCGAGGATTGCTTAATATATTATGTTCAAAGAGATAGTTCAATTGCTAATACTCAAAATGAAAGAACAAGCGAGATTTTTATAGTGTTAGATAATGTAATAGATTATTATAAAGATTTAGGGTTTTACAATAAATATAAAAAAGAGTTAGAATATACTTATACTCGAATACTTTTGTGTAGTTCTTTTTTACGTATGATAAAAGTAAGGGATAAGCATATCAGAAAAGAATTAGTAAATAAAACATGGGAGAATTTGAACAATAGATTTCCTGAATGGAAGAGTAATTCAATAATAAATAGTGAAAATAGTTTGAAAAATAGATACATGAGAAGTATTAATAAAGGCTCATTGAAAGTTTATGCTTTTTTATTAAGAGTAAGAAAATAAATTAGAAAAAAGGAAAATGATATAGGTGGAAAAGATAAAGCAAATAATTAAATTGGAAAATATATTAGCATTTTTTGTAGTGATTTGCCCATTTTTAGATATAGTAAGTTTTTTATATAGAAACAAATTTGAAACAAATTATTCAATATCAACATTCATTAGACCTATAATTCCAACAATTGTTTTTTTATATTTGTTTATAAAGAAAAAGAATAAAATTAAAGTTGGAATTATATCTTGTATTTTTTTTGTATATACATTAATACACTTATGCATATATAAAAATATGAGTATGGGCTGTAGCTTTGGAACGGTAATTCATGAAGCACAATATTTAGTTAATTATTCTTTTATGATATTAAATTTCTATATATTTAGAGAAGTCTATAATGAAAACAATAATCATATATTAAAAGAATCGATTATTATATCTTTGGGAATATATATTGCTTTAATATATATATCAATTATAACTAATACTTCATCTACAACATATATCGAGGGAATAGGCTTCAAAGGATGGTTCGAATCAGGTAATAGTATAAGCGCTATATTGGTTATGGGAATCTTCATTATTATGAGCTTTATAATGGATATTCATAATAAGGTGTATAGATTTATTACATTTTCCATCTTGATGTTAGTTGGAATATATTTGGTAACATTAATAGGAACAAGAGTAGGCCTAATTGGATTTATATTAGCTGTTTTATGTTTTGTTGTAGCTCAATTATTTGAAAGGTTTATAAAAAAGATGAATATCAATAAACGAAATGTTATTGTGTTATTATCAATTCTAATTTTATTGATAACTGTAATTTCAACAGCGGGATCTGTAACATTAAAAAGAAGAGCTCATTTACAAAATATGGAGAGTACAATAATAGATGAATCAACAGGAGAAATATCTCATTTAACAGGGGATTTAACGTCTGTTAGAAATAAGATTGTTAATGATGAATTAGAAGATGATTTTATGACAGAGAATCAAAAACAATCCATTTTAGATTTATATAATTTAGCTCAAAAATACAATGTAAAAAATACAAATACTCGTGTCCAGCAATTAATTTATCATTGTATGCTAATTAAGAATCAAAAGAATATTGCTTTAGTATTGTTTGGAAATGGATATTTAATAAATACAAACGAATTAGTTTGGGAGATGGAATTTCCTGCAATACTAATCAATTTTGGGATAATAGGGTTTACATTATTTATGATTCCATTTGTTTTGAATGTAATTCAAGGAGGAATACTAATTTTCAAAAAGTTCAAAAAGATAGATACAGAATTTATAATGTTATTTTCTACTGCTATATTAAGTTTTGTTTTATCAACATTATCAGGTTATACTTTTTTTAATTCTTCATCAATGATAATAATAATTATTGCTAATGTGTTGCTAGAACACAAAATCAAAAGTATAAAGGGGTGATTATAATGAAAAAAATACTTTTTGGGATTACTGGATTAACTCTTGGTGGAGCGGAAAGAGTGTTGGTGGATATTGTTAACGAACTTTCCAAAAAATATGACATAACGATTTTCACTTTGTATGGCAAAGGTGAATTTGAAAAGGAATTGTCAAATAATGTTAAATTAGTGAATATGATAGATAAAAGCTACAATGAATTATCTAGAATTGAAAAGCTAAAGGTGTCTTTTAGTTTATTATTTAATAAAAAAAATATATACAAGAAATATATAGATAAAGGATATGATGTCGAAATTGCATTTTTAGAAGGACCGATAACTAGGTTATTTAGTCAAAAGAATAATAAAACAAAAAAAATAGCATGGGTGCATAATGACATAGGACAAATTTTTGGAAAAAATTTAAAAGCAATAATAAAGACAAAGCTAGACAAAAAATGTTATTCACAGTATAATGATATAGTATTTGTAAGTAATGATAATAAAGAACAATTTGAAGATATTTATAAGATAAATAATAATAAAATTGTTATACCTAATTACATTTCAATTAAAAGAGTTTTAGAAAAATCAGAAGATGCATTTGGAAATGTTTTTGAAAGTGATGAGATTAATTTCTTGTCAGTTGCTAGACTTGCAGAACAGAAGGCAATAGATAGGTTAATTAAAGTTCATAGTAGATTGATTGAAGAGGGATATAATCACAAATTTTATGTTATAGGAGATGGACCAGAAAGAGAAAGGCTAAAGTCTCTTATAGTAGATTATAATGTTCAAAAATCATTTGTTCTATTAGGAAAAAAAGAAAATCCATATCCATATATGAAAAAATGCGATATATTTGCATTAATGTCCCTTTATGAAGGATTACCTATGACAATTTTGGAATCAAAGATTTTAGACAAGCCAATATTAATTACAGATACTGCAGCTAGAGAAGCGGTACAAGATTATTATAAATCTTATATAGCTGAAAACTCTGAACAAGGTATTTATGATGGAATTAAAAACTGTATTAAGATGTTGCAAGAATGGAACAAAACTGAAAAACAAGATATTTATGACAATTATTATATAATAAGACAAATAGAAAAGTTGGTGAATTAAATGAAACTTTCAATTTTAACAGCTACATATAATAGAGGAAGATTCCTTACAAGATTATATGAAAGTATTGTAAATAATTTGATAGATGACATGGATATTGAATGGTTGATAATGGATGATGGTTCTAATGATGATACCGAAGAGATTGTGTCCGGTTTTAATTCAAGTAAACATTTTGAAATAAAATTTTATAAGCAAAAGAATCAAGGAAAAATGCAAGCTATAAATAATTTAATGGAATATGTAACAGGGGAGTTATGTGTTGAATGCGATTCAGATGATTTTTTTAATGAAGGTGCTTTTAGGGTAATATATAATGTTTATAAAGAAAATGTTGATATCGAAGATATTTATGCTTTTACTTTTCTAAAGTATAATCAAGATAGAAAGAATATGGGGAAAGAACTTCAAAATGGTTGTATTACAACAATGTTCGATTTGTATTTTAGAAATAATGAAAATGGAGAAAAGGCATTAGTATTTATGTCCAAAATTAGAAAACAGTATAAATATATATTGGACAAAAATGAAAAGTTTGTAACTGAGGCTAGCATGTTTTATAGAATGGATGAAAAATATAAGATATTATGTGTTAATTTTCCAATAATGGTATGTCAATATTTGGAAGATGGTTATACAAATAATTCTATAAAACAATTAATTAATAATCCGAATGGATATTTTAGTTACTTTGAGTATTTGATAACTCGAAATTTAAAAGGAGTAAAGTTAAAAAAGAGAATATATATTATTAAGCATTATATATTATTCTCTTATTTGGTAAGGAAAAAGATTAATTTAAAAAATGTAAAAAGTATTTATGATAAATTATTAATTACGATACTATATTTGCCTGGAAAGATGATTAGTAGTTTTAAATTTAGGAGAGGAATATGATTGACAAAGAGTACAGGTATGATATAATACAAAAAAAGAAAAAAGGTGGTAAATATGGAGAAAAATGACGATATTGCAATATCTGTGAAAAACGTTTATAAAAACTTTAATGTATATTATGATAAAACAAATACGATAAAGGAAAAAATACTATTCTTTAAACGAGGAAGAAAAGATGTTAGAACTGTCCTTGAGGATATTTCATTAGAAATAAAAAAAGGTGAAGTTGTAGGATTGATAGGTGTAAATGGTAGTGGAAAATCTACATTATTAAAGTTAATGACAAAAATTATATATCCTAATAAAGGGAAAATTGAGACATATGGTAAATTAACATCTTTGTTGGAGTTGGGAGCTGGATTTCATCCGGATTTTTCTGGTAGAGAAAACATATATTTTAATGCTTCAATTTTTGGTTTAACAAGAAAAGAAATTGATGAAAGATTAGATAAAATTATAGAGTTTTCCGAATTGAGAGATTATATAGATAATCCAGTACGTACATATTCATCTGGAATGTATATGAGATTAGCTTTCTCAGTCGCTATAAATGTTAATGCAGATATTTTATTGGTTGATGAAATTTTATCAGTTGGAGATCAACATTTTCAAGAAAAATGCTATAAGAAAATAGAGGAACTAAAAGAAGAAGGAAAAACAATTGTAATAGTTAATCACGGAATGGGTTCAATAGAGAGATTTTGTACGAGAGCGGTTTGGTTACATCAGGGAAAAATAAAAATGGATGGAAATACAGAAGAAGTAGTTAATGAATATATAAAGGAAACAGCGTAGAAGGAGGAAGAAATGATTATTTTTAAAAATTTGTATCAATATAGAGAGTTATTAAAAACTAATATAAAAAAAGAAATAAGGGGAAAATATAAACATTCATTTTTGGGTGTTTTATGGTCTTTTTTAAATCCATTATTACAATTAATGGTTTATGCGATTATTTTTCCTATTATATTAAAAAATTCACAGAGTAATTATGTGATTTTTTTGTGTGTAGCTTTAATCCCTTGGACTTTTTTTAGTACAGTTGTTACTCAAGCTACAGGAGTGATGATTGGAAACGCCAATATTATACAGAAGGTTTATTTCCCAAGAGAAATACTGCCAATTTCCGTGGTAACTAGTGCTGCAGTTAATTTTTTAATTTCAACAATTATTATACTTGTTTTCTTGGTTGTTTCTGGACTAGGTATAACAAAATATATAATTTTTTATCCTCTAATTTTATTAATACAATATTTATTATCACTAGGTATAGCTTTTATAGTATCAAGTATAACAGTTTATTTAAGAGATTTAGAACATTTAATTGGTGTTGCAATGATGATGCTATTCTATGCTACACCAATTGCATATGCGAGTGAAGATATAGTTGGTACATTTTCATTTGTAATGAAAATAAATCCAATGGCTCATATAATAGATGCTTATAGAGCAATATTCTATTATCAAAGAATGCCGGATTTTTACGCATTAAGTATATTATCAGTAGTTGTTGTATTATTATGTGTTGTAGGATACATTATTTTCAGTAAATTACAAAAAAGATTCGCAGAGGAATTGTAAAACTAAAAAAGGGGTGCATAAAATGGAAAATACAGATACTAATAAAGTAATACATTATTGCTGGTTTGGTAAAAATCCTTTATCAAAAATGGCACAAAAGTGTATTAAAAGTTGGATGAAATATTTACCTGATTATAAAATTATAGAGTGGAATGAAAACAATTTTAATGTTAATATTTGTCCATTTGTAAAACAAGCATATGAAAAACGAAAATGGGCATTTGTTAGTGATTATGCAAGGATGTACGCTTTATATAATTATGGCGGTATTTATTTTGATACGGATATGGAGTTATTAAAAAATATAGATAATCTAAAAAAAGATGATATATTTCTAGGATATGAGGAAAATAAAAAAATAGCTGCAGGTGTAATCGGTGTTAAAGAAAAGAATAATAAATATATTAAAGAAATATTAGATTATTATGATAGTTTAGAAGAATTTGATGAAGATTCAATATTCCAATTTGCAATTCCTAATATTTTAACAAGAGAATTTAATAAATATGAAAAAAGAACGGTTAATGGTGTTGATATTTTTGATAATAGCATTTATGTTTATCCGGAAGAATACTGTTATCCGATAAATTATAATTATTCAAAGAAAATATATACAAATAATACTTGTATGGTACATTATTATAGTGCTTCATGGGTTCCAAAAGGTGAAAAAATCGCGGCAGCTGTGTATAGAAGATTTGGAAAAAAATATGGATCAATTATACTTAAAATTTATTACTATTTGTGCAATTTAAAGAATAGCCGTATAGGAAAAGTGAAAAGAGTATTATCCAAGATTAGATATCATTTTATAAAAGAAAGTGTTTTAAATGAGAAGGTTGGAAAAGTACAAAAACAACTTGAAAAAAATCAAGGTGATTATCTTGTAATAACACATCCAAATTGGATAGGTGTTGGAAATGTTGCAAAAGATAATTATAAAAATATATTAAAACTTGAGGAATTAAACACTGAAGAAGAAGGAAAAAGATATGCGGAAGCTATAAATAGCTACAGTTATAAAATGGTTGTTTTTAATGGCTTAGCAATAGGATGGAATAATATTGCGAAAGAATTAAAACAAATCAATCCAAATCTCGTTATCAAATTAATATGGCATGGAAGTCATGCTTTATTATCTGAATGGTACGATTGGAGTATGTTTAAAGAAATGCTGTCACTATATAAAGAAGGGATTATTAGTGAAATTGGATTTGTAAAAAAGAGTATGTATGATTTTTACAAAGAAAAGGGATATAAAGTTAGTTTCCTAATGAATAGCGTTGAAATACTAGATAAAGGCAGATTTATGGGACATAAAAATAGTAATTTTACAAAAATTGGATTATATGCTTCAGGTGGAAGATGGGTTAAGAACTTTTATAATCAAGTTAGTGCCATTAGTTTAGTTGAAAATGCAGTATTAGATTGTATTCCACTGACTGAGGATGTTCGATTCTTTTCAGAAAACTTTGATTTAAATATTACTGGAAAAAGTTCAAATATTCCTAGAGAAGAGTTATTAAAAAGAATGTCTAGTAATGATATAAATGTTTATGTTACTTTTACTGAATGTGCACCGTTATTACCATTAGAAAGTTTAGAGTTAGGAGTACCATGTATTACAGGAAATAATCATCATTATTTTGAGGGGACAGAACTTGAAAAATATTTAGTTGTAGATAAAGTTGATAATATAATGGAAATATATAATAAAATTGAAGTAGCTTTAAGCAATAAAGATAGAATAATAGAATTATATAATGAATGGAAAAAACAATATAATATTCAAGCTAAAAATAGTATGATTAATTTTATTAAAAATTAAATAAGGGAGTAAAATTATAGATGAAAGAAACAAATATTATTGATGAGAACAAAAGGTTAAAAGTCCTTGCAGATATTTACAAAAATGAAAATGAACGATTGAAGTATGAGTATAGAGTATTATATGATAGGTATATGTTTGATACAGATGCTTTAAGAAAACAGGTTGAAAAATATGAATATGGATTATCACATAGGATTGCATATGCAATTAAGCAGAGTATTTGTTATAAATTGCTTAGAAAAATAAAACATATATTCATAAAAAAGGATGATTAAAATGAAAAAACATTTAGATACTGTTGATGGAATAGAAATAATAAAATATGGAACATCAGATTTTCATAGACTATTATCAGATGAAAATATAGGATTTAATGCAGAAAACCTTACAGTTGTAATTCTTTCATGTAATAGAGTAAATGCAACAATGAAGTTATTAAAATCTATTGAACAAGAATGTGTGGATTTTAAAGGAAAAGTTTTAATTGCAGATAATGGTTCTAATAAAGAATCTTTGACAACATTAAAAAGAGAACTAAAAAATATCAAATTAGATTGTAAATTAATCGAGTTTAATGAGAATCTAGGAGTTGCAAAAGGCAGAAATACAGCTGTTAAATATGTTGAAACAGATTGGATAATGTTTTTAGATAATGATATATACTTTATCAAAAACTTATTTCCTGAAATTCAAAAATCTATTGCGAAATTAGGATGCAAATTCTTAAATCTACCACTCCTAGGTTATGATAAGAAAACATTATTTTCAAATGGTGGACATATTTATATATCTGATTTAGAAGATGTAATACATGTAGGATGTGGTTCTACTTATAAACAATCTTCTACAGAAAATTTGATAGGAGTAAATGATAGTTTAGCAACATTTTTATTTGGAGGCTCTTCTGTTCTTAACAAAGATGTTTTCTTAGAATGTGGCGGTTTTGATGAAGGAATGTTTGTGGGATTTGAAGATGTTGATTTTTCAATTACTTTATTCAATAAAGGCTATAAAATAGGATGTTGCAAAGAAATAGGACTAGTTCATGATCATCAAGTGTCATCTGATGTAAATGATTTAGAATATGAAAAACAAAGGTTTTCAAATAAAAGATTATTTGAATCAGCGCAATATTTCATGAAAAAACGTGGTTTTACTGTTTGGAGTAAAGAAACAGAAGAATGGTTAAAACAAAGAGAAAAGGAAATAGGAATTCAAAATAATGAAGAGGTTAAAAATGAAAATGTTTATGATGAGAAAAGAACTAAAATTGCGCTAGTTCTTGATTGCAGAAATTGGGCATTAGATAATATTGCAAAAAATATAGAAAAATATTTAGGAAAGTATTATGATTTTAAGTTTATTTATATGAGTGATGTTCCTGATGAAAATATTATAATGTTATTATATGCATGTTTAGATTGTGATATTATACATTTTCTTTGGAGAGGATATATTTCATTTATTGAAGGTAAATATAGTGAGTATTACTTAAATTATTATGGAAGAGGATTAGAAGTTTTCAAAAGAGATATTCTTGATAAAATGTATATTACAGCTGGCGTATATGATCATAAGTTTTTAGATAAAAATTTTATAACCACTCAAAGTATTATGAAATATATTAAAAATTATACTGTTTCATCAAAAAAATTATTAGATATCTATAATAATTTAGAAATAAAGGAACCCTTAAAAGAAATAACTGATGGTGTTGATTTAGAACTATTTCACCCAATTAACCTTGATAGATTTAATAATATAAAAGAGAGAAGAGTTATAATTGGATGGGTAGGTAACAGTAATTGGAACGGTGATAAAGATAATGATCATAAAGGAATTAATACTATAATAAAGCCAGCCATAGAACAATTACAAGCAGAAGGAATGAATATTGAATTACAATGTACAGATAAATTTGAAAAATTTATTCCACATGATGAAATGCCAAATTTTTATAAAAATATTGATCTTTATATTTGTGCATCTTTAAATGAAGGAACTCCAAATCCAGTGCTAGAAGCAATGGCGTGCGGAATTCCAGTAATATCAACGGATGTTGGGATTGTTAGTGAGGTTTTTGGCGAAAAACAGAAAAGATTTATATTAAAAGAAAGAACTGTTGAATGTTTGAAGGAAAGAATTAAAGAATTTATAAATAATTTTGATAGTGTAGAAGATTTAATTAATGAAAATCTAAAACAAATTCAAGATTGGAGTTGGGAGAACAAAACAAAAGAGTTTAAAGAATTTTTTGATATATGTCTTAAAGATAAAAATAATGGAGGGATTTAATTGAAACAAAAAAGAGTATGTAGCATATTAGGCTTATTAGTTTTGTTTATTATATTAGGAGTTATGTATTTTTCATATCCATTGATGGTAATGCCTGATTCAACTGAATATTATGGATATTTAAAAATATTTTATGGACAAGAGTCAATGTCAGAGTGGAATATAGTAAGAGGACCAAGTTTTCCTTTTGTAATGTTTTTAGTAACATTAGTATTTGGAAATAACGAACAAGGAATATTAATCGGAACATTTATAATGTTTGCTATAATGCTTTTAATGGGATGGACAATCCTTAAAAAGATTAATTTTAGAGATAATGTTCAAAAAGTTATTTGTTATATTATTTATACAGTATTAATAATGTTTAATCCATTAGTAATTGGATATATGCATGGGTTATTAACAGAGTTTTTAGCGATACCAATGTTATTTATATATGGTGTTTTATCATTCAAATGGATAAACAAAGATGATAAATTATGGAAGAAAATATTATTTTCTACATTATTAGTATTAGGTGCTGTATTTATGTGGTTTGTAAAGCAACCTTATGTATTTTTAGCATTAGCACCAGTTGTTATGGCAACATTTATTTCAATTGTAAATAATCCTAAACTAAAAAACATTATTTATAGAATAGGAATTATTCTATTATCAGTAATTGCAATAGTTATAAGCATAAAAATATGGAATTTAGTATTAGTTAAAAATAATGTAGACATGGATACAGGAAGAGATACTAACACATTTATTAAAACAGCGGTAATAAATGGAAATACAATTTTTTCAATAGATTTTTATCAAGATCATTATGAAAAAGAATATATTGAAAATTCAGATTTAATTTCTGAAGAAAACAAAAAAGAAATATTAAAAATATTAAATGGACAAAGTGAATATAAAAGTTTCAAATTAATAAATGTTTTTAAAGATTTTTCAAGCAGAGAAGAAAGTAATCTTGAAACAAAATTAGTTATGTTTTCAAAAGAAGAACAATATACAACCACAGATGCCTTAAAAATGTACTTTAAATTAGTCGCAAAATATCCGGGAAAAACAATTAATTCTTATTATATGAATTATCTTGCTTTATCTGATATAGTACCAAGTATAAGACATAAAGATGCAAATGAGTACTATCCAGCATCTAAAGGTGGCTTCTATTATGAAAATAAAACAATAGGTTATAGTATGTATTCATCAGATAGTAATATGCTATGGCTAAATGAAGATCATTATTTATATAAAAATGTTAAAGATTTAAAAACTGATAATAATTCATCTGATGAGTTTAATCAAGTTGTAAATAATAACTTTGATAAATTTAATTTTGTGTTTAAAGCGGCAATGCTAATAACACCATTTTTATTAGTTTATTTAATAATAAAAATATTCTTATTACGTAAAAGTAAAAGAAAGAATTATAATATTGAACTTGCAACAATATTGCTAGGAAGTTCATTTATACATTTAATGTTCCATACATTTACTGGAGCTATAATAGATAGATATGCAATTCCAGTATTCCCAGGTATTGTTATTTCAATATTAATTGTTTTATTTGAATTAAATAAAGAGAAGAAGGTCAACGAAATGAAAGAGCAAAAAGTTGAGAACAAGAAAATAAAAGATTCAAAAATTTTAGTTGTTATTCCTGCACATAATGAAGAACAAAACATAAAAAAAGTTTTAGTAGAAATAAAAAAAGATTTACCTAATGTAGATGTTCTAGTTATTAATGATTCATCAACAGATAATACTAAGAAAATTGTTGAAGAAAATAATGTTAAATGTATATCAACTATATATAATTTCAAATATGCTTATGCAATTCAAACTGGTATAAAATATGCATATCAAAATGATTATGATTATGTTATTCAGTTTGATGGAGACGGACAACATATTGCTAAAGAGGCAGAAAAACTATTAAAATGTATAGAAAAGGATAATTGTGATATTGTAATTGGTTCAAGATATATAGAAAAGGGTAATTATAAATCACCATTTTTCAGAAGAATTGGAACTGAATTGTTTGTAAAATTGATAAAAATTTTCTGCAAAAAGAAAATTACAGATCCATTATCTGGTTTCCAATGTTTGAATAGAAGAGTCATTGAAAAATATGCTAAAATGGGAGAATATCCAGAATATCCAGATGCAAATCTAGTAATAGATATGATGACGCAAGGTTATAACATTGAAGAAGTTTCTGTGAAAATGAGATTAAGAGAATTTGGAGAAAGCATGCATGGTGGAATAATAAAGCCTATTAAATATATGTTAGTTATGATCTATACAGTAATAGTAATATTATTAAAAAATGCAGGAAAAAACAGCAAATAGGAGGGAAAATACATGAATTATTTTTTTATATTAGTTGCAATAGTTTTTATATGTTATGTATTTAATATCATAAAAAAAGGTGAATTTTCTGTAGAAGAAAGTATATTTTGGGTAATCGGTACGATTTGTGTTTTAGTATTATCTATTTGGCCTAAACTATTAGATAAAGTTGCGAATAAATTAAATATAGATTATCCACCATCTTTATTGTTTTTGCTTACAAGTATTTTTTTATTATTTATAATTTTTAGAGACACAAAGAAAATTTCGAAGCAGAATAATAAAATAACAGATATTGCACAAAGAGTATCTATATTAGAGTATGAAAATAATGAGTTAAAAAAACAAAAGAAATAGACTAAAATTTTAACTTAAAATATATAAAATGGAGGAAAAAAATGGAAAAAATTTTTGTAACAAAGCCTTTTTTACCACCAATTGATGAGTATATAGAGGAATTAAAAAAAATATGGGATCGAAAAATACTTACAAATGGAGGACCGGAATATGCAGAATTTAATGAAGCTTTACAAAAGTATTTAAATATAAAAAATATATCCTTATTTACAAATGGACATATTGCACTTGAAACTGCAATCAAAGCTATGAATTTAACAGGAGAAGTAATAACAACGCCATTTACTTTTATATCTACAACACATGCTATTGTAAACAATAATTTAAAACCAGTTTTTTGCGATATAAAAGAAACAGATTATACAATTGATGAAACAAAAATTGAAAGTTTAATAACAGATAAAACAAGTGCTATTATTGCTGTACATGTATATGGATACCCTTGTAATGTTGAAGCAATAAATAAAATAGCTAGAAAACATAATTTAAAGGTTATTTATGATTCAGCGCATGCTTTTGGTGTTAAACTGGATAGTCATAGCATATTTGAATATGGTGATTTAAGTATGTGTTCTTTTCATGCAACTAAAGTGTTTAACACAATAGAAGGTGGAATGATTATAAGCAAAGATAATAAATTGTTGAAAAAAGTCGAATTATTAAAAAATTATGGAATAACTGGTCCAGAAACAATTGATGAAATTGGCACAAATGGAAAAATGAGTGAATTTCAAGCAGCTATGGGAATAGCTTCAATAAAATATATAGAATCTATAATTCAAAAAAGAAAACAATTAACTTTAAAATATAGAGAAGAATTATCTAAAATTCCAGGAATAAAACTATATGAGGAAAATGATTTAGTAAGTTATAATTACGCATATATGCCTATATTAATAGATGAAAAGCTATATGGAATTAATAGAGATGAACTGTATGAAGCATTAAAAGCTGAGGGAATTTATAGTAGAAAATATTTTTATCCATTAACATGTGATGTTAATTGTTACAAAAATAGATTTTGTGAAGCTGATATACCTGTAGCAAGATATGTTTCAAATAGAATTTTAACACTACCGTTATATCCAGATTTAACAGAGGATGAACAAAAATGTATTATAAATAAAATTAAGAATAGAGGTAAAACAAATGAATGATGAAATTATGTTTGTAATTTGTGCGTATAAAGAAGTACATTATCTTGAGCAATGTGTTGAGTCATTGTTAAATCAAACTATTAAATGTAAAATAGTAATTTCAACGTCTACGCCTAATGAATATATAGAAAGAGTTTCAAAAAAATATAATATTCCATTAAAGATAAATACAAAAGGGAAGGGAAACTATTCTGATTTTTGTTTCGCATATAATCAGGCAGATACAAAATATGTAACTCTATGTCATCAAGATGATCAATACTTACCAGATTTTGCTGAAACTATGCTAAAATATATGAAAAGCGAGAATAGGCCGATAATTGCATTTTCAAATTATTATGATATAAAAAATGGTGAGATAATAAAAGATAGTCAATTACTAAATATAAAAAGAAAAATGAATTATATATTAAGCTTTAAAGTTTTTAGAAATAGTAAGTTTATAAGAAATAGAATTCTATCTCTTGGAAATCCAATTTGTGCTCCTACTGTTACTTATAACAAAGATTTAGTAAAAGAACCAGTTTCAGATTGTCCATTACCAACATGTCATGATTGGTATTCATGGATTGAATTAGCTAAGATTAAAGGAGCATTTATATATGTAAAAGAACCACTATTACTTAGAAGAATTCATGAGCAGTCAACAATGACAGAAGTTATTGCGAATAATGATAAAAATATTTCAGATTATGAAATATATAGAAAATTTTGGCCAGAACCAATTGCTAAACTTATATTAAAAAAGTATTCAAAATCTGAAGATAGTAATAATTTATAAAAGAGAAAGGAAAATAGGAGTGAAAAACAAAATGATTTTTAATGTTTTATTAGTTGCTATATACACACTTTTTACTGTTGCTGGATTAATATGCTATAAATACGGTACAAATAATAGTTTTGATATTTCATTTAAAAATTCAAATCTATCGTTTAGTATAAATATTGTTGCAATAATTGGGTTATTCTTTTATGTTATAAGCTTTTTACTATATATGATGGTCTTACCTAGGTTTAATCTTACATATATACTACCAATTATTTCAGCGATTACATCAATTTTAATATATGTATTATCTATAATTGTATTAAAAGAGCCAATAGATGTACAAAAAATTATAGGTGCAGCTATTATTATAGTAGGTGTATTTATAATGAGTTTTAAGATAAAATAAAAGGAGAAGATTTTATGACAGCTAAAAATGTGTTAGTATTTCCGTGTGGAACTGAAATTGGACTAGAAATAAATAATTCGCTTAGATTTGTAAAGTTTATTAATTTATTTGGTGCATCAAGTGAAGATGATAATGGAAGAATGGTATATCAAAACTATATTCCAAACATGCCATATATAACTGATGAAAGATTTATAGAAAAATTAAATAATATTATACAAGAATACAAAATTGATTATATTTATCCAGCACACGATAGTGTTGTTTTGGAATTAGCTAAATATGCTAATAAGTTAGATGCAGAAGTAGTTTCATCTTCTTATGAAACCTGTTGTATATGCAGATCTAAATCAAAAACTTATAAAGTGTTTGACGAGGATAATATTACGCCAAGAATGTTTGAAAATATTGATGATGTAAGTGAATATCCAGTATTTATAAAACCAGATGTTGGACAGGGATCTAATGGAGCAAGCATAATAAATAATAAAGAAGAATTATCTGTAAAAATAGCTGAAAGAAATGAAAAAATGCTTGTATTAGAGTACTTACCTGGAAAAGAATATACAGTTGATTGTTTTTCAGATAAAAATGGTAAATTAGTATTTTGTGCTATGAGGGAGAGAATTAAAACAAGAAATCGGAATAAGTGTTCATTGTAAAACGATGCAACTTGACGAAAGAGTGAAAAAAATTGCGGAAAACATAAATAAAAAATTAGAATTAAGAGGTGCATGGTTTTTTCAGTTAAAATTTGATTCCAATAATGAGTATAAATTATTGGAAATTGCACCACGTATAGCTGGTACAATGTGCTTACATAGAAATACGGGGGTAAATTTTGAATTGATGAGTATTTATGATCGAATGGGATTTGATATTAATATAATTCAAAATGACTGTGAATTAGAAGTTGAAAGAGCATTGATTAACCGCTTTATCTTAAAATATGATTATGAAACAGTATATATTGATTTCGATGATACTATTATTAATAAAAACAAAGTAAACGAATTTGTATTATTATTTTTATATCAATGTTTTAATAAAAACAAAAAAATAATTCTAATAACTAAGCATAAAGAAAAAATTATGGATTCTTTAAAAAAATTTAAGATTAATGCAGAATTATTTGATTCAATAATTTCATTAAAAGAAGACGAACATAAGAAAAAATATATCGGACAAAAAGCTATTTTTATTGATGATTCATTTAGTGAAAGAAAGGAAGTTAAAGATAGTATTGGAATACCATGTTTCGATATTGATCAAATTGAATCATTAATTGACTGGAGAAATTAAGGAGGTTTAAAATGAAAGGAATAATATTAGCTGGAGGAAAAGGAACAAGATTATATCCAATGACAATAAGTGTATCAAAGCAAATATTACCAATATATGATAAACCAATGATTTATTATCCGTTATCAGTATTGTTAATGGCTGGAATAAAAGAAATTCTATTAATATCTACACCAAGAGATATTGGATTATATAAAGAGTTATTAGGTGATGGTTCTAAGATAGGAGTTAATTTAGAGTATAAGATTCAAGAAAAAGCAGCGGGAATTGGAGAAGCATTTATAATTGGAGAAGATTTTATACAAGGTGATAGTGTATGTCTTGTATTAGGAGATAATTTGTTCTTTGGACAATCTTTTTCAGATATATTAAAATCAGCTTCAAAATTAGAAAAAGGTGCATGTATAATGGCATATCCTATAGAGAATCCAATTGATTTCGGAGTGGTCGAGTTTGATGAAGGATATAATGTTTTATCACTTGAAGAAAAACCAAAAATTCCAAAATCAAATTATGCAGTTCCTGGCTTGTATTTTTACGATAAAAATGTAGTTGAAATTGCAAAAAAACTTAAACCTTCATATAGAGGGGAATTAGAAATTACGGATATAAACAAAGAATATTTGAAAAGAAATGAATTAAAAGCAATACCTTTGGGAAGGGGATTTGCTTGGTTAGACACAGGAACTCCAGCAGGAATGTTAAGCGCAAGTAATTTTGTGGCTACAGTTCAAGATAGGCAAGGATTTTATATTTCATGTATAGAAGAAATTGCATGGAGACAAGGATTTATTAGTGATGAACAATTGGAGAAAATAGGAAATGAATACAAAAAAGTAAATTATGGAAAATATCTACTAAATTTATTGAAGAGGAGATAATCATGAAAAATATATTAGTAACAGGAGCTGCAGGTTTTATAGGAAGCAATTTTGCAGAGTTTATGGTAAATAAACACCCAGACTATAACATTATAGTTTTTGATAAATTAACATATGCAGGAAATATGGATAATCTAAAAAAGGTTATGGATAAAATTACTTTTGTACAAGGTGACATATGTGACCTAGAGAAAGTTACAGAAACATTTGAAAAATATAATATTGATTCAGTTGTTCATTTTGCAGCAGAATCACATGTTGATAACAGCATTAAAACACCATTTATATTTACTCAAACAAATGTAATTGGAACACATACATTATTAGAAGTTGCAAAAAGAATTTGGGGAGAAGGTTCAGCGAACAAATTTGTACATATTTCGACAGATGAAGTGTATGGTACATTAGGTGAAGAAGGATATTTTACAGAGAAATCTCCAATTCAACCAAATTCACCATATTCAGCATCAAAAGCTGGTTCAGATTTAGTTGCTTTAGCATATCATGAAACATTTAAAATGAATGTAACTGTAACTAATTGTTCAAATAACTATGGACCATATCAACACAATGAAAAATTAATTCCACATATGATTAAATTAGCTTTAAATGATGAAAAACTACCAGTATATGGACAAGGTTTAAACATTCGTGATTGGCTATATGTTGAAGATCATTGTGAAGCAATCGATCTAGTATTACATAATGGAAAAGCTGGTGAAAGATATAACATAGGTGGACACAACGAAAAAAGAAATATTGAAATTGTAAAATTAATATTAAAGCATTTAGGAAAACCAGAAAGTTTGATTACTTATGTAGAAGACAGAAAAGGGCATGATTATAGATATGCTATAGATCCTACAAAAATTAAAAACGAATTAGGCTGGGAACCAAAAACAAAATTTGAAGATGGAATTGTTAAAACAATAGATTGGTATTTAGAAAACAAAGATTGGCTAAAATAACAAGTATTTGCTAGAATATGTAATTAAAATTTAAAGAGAGGTGAAACCCTATGTGGGGAGATATATCAATAGCGTTTTTACTGGCTTTTGTAACAGCGTTTGTAGTTACACCATACACAATTAGATTAGCTAAAAAGGTAGGAGCAATAGACATACCAGAAAAAAGAAGAATTAATGAAGAACCAATACCACGTCTAGGTGGAATTGCAGTAATTGTAGGTTTTTTGCTATCATGTACTTACCTATTAATAATAATGACATTAGAAAAAACGTTTTTTCCGTTTAGTGAAGAACAATATTTTCGTAAATTAATGGGATTATTAATAGGAATAATAGTTTTAGCGGTATTTTGTTTTATTGATGATGTAAAAGGTCTTCCAGCTATAATTAAGTTAGCCGGACAAATTATTGCAGCAGTTGTTGTAGTTTCCTTTGGTATACAAATAGATAATATTAATATTCCTTTTCTTGAACAAACTTTAAATATAGAAAACAACATCTACATCTACATCTTATCAATCTGTTGGATAGTAGGAATAACAAACGCAATTAATCTAATAGACGGCCTAGATGGTTTATCATCAGGAATAACGCTAATATCATGTTTTTCATTAATCATAGTATTCACAATGAATCAATCACCAATAATAGCAATTATATTAATAACTGCACTAGCAGGAGCAATTGTTGGATTTCTTCCATACAATTTTAATCCAGCCAAAACATTCATAGGTGATACAGGAGCTCAGTTCTTAGGGTTTTCACTAGCTGTAATATCAATACTAGGAACAGCTAAAACATATACATTATTAGTGTTAATCTCACCACTAATAATATTAGCAATACCTATTGCAGATACATTATTTGCAATAATAAGAAGAATCATCAAAGGGCATTCTATTAAAGCTATTTTTTCACCAGACACTGGACATTTACATCATAAATTAATGAAACATGGTTATACACAAAAACAGGCAGTATTAATACTATATGGAATAAGTGCATGCCTAGGTATGTTCGCAATCATTCTACTAGAAAGTGGAATTTGGAAGGCAATTTCATTTGCTTTAATGATAATTGCAGTAATTGCAATCGGATATAAAGATTTCTTTAAAGTAAGAAGTAATAAAGACGAAAAAAAGAAGAATAATAATATATAAAATTATATAAGAGGTAAATAAATGAATAATATAAAAGATATTGAAGAAAGTTCAATCTCAAAAGAAAAAGATAGTAACTCTGATATAATAGAAAATATTAAAGATAATAATGAAAATAAATTTGTGGGAAAGGGTAGTAAAGTATTTAATAAACTAATAGAAATATTACTAACCTCAAGAATATTTGTAGTAATAGTAGGAATTATGTTAGTTCTAAAAACTGTATTTCTATATAAAATGGCAATTTTTTATCATAAGCCAATAGAAAAAGAATATATCGACATGATAATAGCATTTGTTAGCATTCTACTTACAATTCCAATGCTCTTAAAAGGAAAAGTACGTATTTGGATAACACTTCTATTTGATTTGTTGATAAGTATATTACTATTCATTAATGAACTATATTATTCATATTCATCAAATTTGGTATCTGTATCACAGATATCAAATTTGCAATATGGGAAAGAAATTTCAGCGGCATTACCAAATTTAATACATATATGGCACTTTATATATTTTGCAGACATAGTATTGCTTTTAATATTTTTCTTGTCCAATAGAAAAAAAGTTGTTAAAATATCTAGATGGTTTTATATACCTGGAATTATATATGCTGTAGTGATGCTTAATTGGATAGGAAAAATAAATGATACTTGGTTAGTAAAAGCACAAGAACATCAATACAACAAAATACAACAAATAGAGGCATCAAGTATATATGGATATCATTATTTAGATATAAAAAACAATCTAAATATGAAGAAAAATGTAAAATATAAAAATAAAAAATCAATGATGCAAGCATATGAAGAACTTATGACTTCATATGATGAAAAATACCCATTAAAATATGATTTTAGAGGAATTGCAGCAGATAAAAATGTAATAATAGTTCAATTAGAATCAGTACAAAACTTTGTCGCAAATAGAAAGATTAATGGAAAAGAGATAACGCCAAATTTAAATAAATTTCTAAAAGAAAATATTGAATTTACAAATATGCAAAATCAAAGCTATTCTACAACTGCTGATTCTGAATTCACAGTGATGAATTCGCTTTATCCATTAGAAAATGGAATGTCATATGCTCAATATTCTTCAAATGATTATAACAATATATATTCTAATTTTAAGAAAAACGAATATTCAACAACATATATACATGGTAATGTTGGTTCTTTCTGGAATAGGGAGGCTGTATATTCAAGATTACCAATAGATCATCTATATTTTGATAATATTTTCGATGAAGATACAGAGAGAATAAATGGATATATATCTGATGAAGAAGTATATAGAAGAATGGTTGAAGAAATGAAAAGCTATGATGGTAAGTTCTTTGTAAATATAATTGCAGCTTCATCACACACAGCTTTTGATTTACCAGGTATTAGAGATAAAGAACGTAAAGTAAACATAGATGTTGGAGATTTTAACAGAGAACTATATTATGGACATTATTTAGAAGCAGTTAATTATGCAGATTATGCATTTGGAATATTCATAGATGAACTAAAAAAAGCAGGACTATATGATGATACAGTTATTTTAGTATACGGAGATCATGCAGGTTTACAAATGTATAACTGGGAGATGCAAGATTTCATAAGGGAAATAAACCCATCTTTAAACGATATACAAACTCAAATAAATTACACAAATATTTTGTGCGGTTTGAAAATACCAGGTGTTGAACATATGGTAATTGATAAACCAACAAGCAAAATAGATATGAAACCAACTTTAATGGAAATATGCGGAATTGAAGATGAATTCTCACTTGGTAGAAGCGTATTTTCAAGTAAAGATTTTGTTTGCATAAATAATGGTAAAATTATTACAGATAAATATTTCTATGATGGAGATTGGTATTTGATTGAGAATGGAGAAAAACTTAATTTAGAAAATATGCCAGAAGAGGAAGTCGAAAAACTTAACTATTATTGTGAATGCTTACAAAAAGAACTTGATATTTCTTTGTCAACGAATATTTTGAATTTGCTGAAGAAATAATTATAAATTGAGGACGGTTCCTAGTTTTCAGAAATTGAAAAAAAGACCGTCCAAAATTTTAAAAAGGAGGAAACACAAATGGAAGAAGATAGATTGATCAGACCCGAATTAGGTGATTTCAGCGAAGAAAAACTTGAAACATCACTAAGACCACGATTTTTGGATGAATATATAGGTCAATCAAAAGTAAAAGAAAATATGAAAATCTATATTGAAGCAGCCAAAAAAAGAAAAGAGCCATTAGATCATGTTCTATTATATGGACCTCCAGGATTGGGAAAAACTACTTTAGCCAATATCATTTCAAATGAAATGAACTCTAACATAAAAGTTACATCAGGACCAGCAATTGAGAAGGCAGGGGATTTAGCAGCCTTATTAACAAACTTGCAAGAATTTGATGTATTATTTATAGATGAAATTCACCGTTTAAATAAAAATGTAGAAGAGATTCTATATCCAGCTTTAGAAGATTTTACATTAGATATTGTAATAGGAAAAGGCCCAACAGCTAAATCAATTAGAATAGATTTACCAAAATTTACATTAATTGGAGCAACAACAAAAGCGGGAACACTATCAACACCATTAAGAGATAGATTCGGAATTGTTGATAGATTAGAACTATATAATGTAGAGGATTTATCATTTATAGTTAAACGTTCAGCTAGTATTTTAGGAATAGGAATTGATAAAGAATCAGCAATAGAGATAGCAAGACGTTCAAGAGGTACTCCTAGAATTGCAAACAGATTATTAAAACGTGTTCGTGATTATGCAGCAGTTTTAGGTGATGGGGATATTGATTTAAAAGTTACGAAGACAGCATTAAATCGTTTAGAAATAGATGAAATGGGGCTTGATGAGATAGATAGAAAATTACTAGATGTAATGATTTCGAAATATGCAGGAAGACCAGTTGGAATTGATACTTTAGCTACAACTATTGGAGAAGAAGTTGAAACATTGGAAGATGTATATGAGCCTTATTTGATTCAAATTGGATTTATATCTAGAACTATTAGAGGAAGGATTCCGTTGCCAGCGGCATATGAACATTTGGGGTATCCAGTACAACAAAGTTTATAATAAAAAGAAAAGATTTAGCAAAAAAGCTAAATCTTTTTTAATAATAAACTTTAAAATCAATGTCCTCAAAAATACAATCTTGTCTCTCAACATATTCCAAAAAATTCTCATCAATCGTACCATTCATAAGTTCATCATAAAATCTGTTAAACCTACCAACATGGTCTTTAATCCTCTTTTTAGCGTAATCAACCATAGTTCCATTCGTAATAATGAACAACCAATCACTACTTTGAGCAAGTAAAACCTCTCTAGCACATTGATTTAAAATACGAATTTTCAATTTGTCGGTTTCATTGTAAAAAGTATGAGCCAATTCAACCATTTTATCTCCAATATGATGCAAATGCCTATGAGCATAATCATTAGATCCATTAAGCCACACTTCGCTATAACCATTCGCACCCCAGCTAGACCTACATGGTTGACATTCCTGCATTAAAGGGAACTTATCAATATACTCACCGGGAGTAATTAATTCAAAATTAGATTTATTATAATAAATTTTCTTGAACAATATATATAACCAATAAGGACCTTCATACCACCAATGACCATATAACTCGGCATCATAAGGACACAAAATAATAGGAGGATTTTGTGTATATTTACTAGCATAGTTAATTTGAGCTGTTCTGCTATCAAAAAAGTGTCCAGCCTGTTTTTCAGCAGAATCTTTAGCCCACTGAACATTATAATAATCTTTTTCTTCAGTTTTTCCAGTAATACGATAATATTTAATACCAGTGTGAACCCTAACACCATTATGAGCAATATAAGGCTTTATATAATCATAATCAGCTTCATAACCAATATCTCTATAAAATTCACGATAATTAAAATCTCCTGGATATCCAATTTCAGAACTCCACACTTGTCTAGAAGACTCAATGTCTCTACCAAAAGCAACTACACCATTAGGAGAAACAATTGGAGCAAAAGTTCCAAATAGGGGAGCAGGATTGGCATATAAAATTCCATGTGATTCAGTAATTATATATTGAATTCCAAACTCTTTTAGATATTTATCAGCTTCAGGAACATAGCCACATTCAGGAAGCCAAATTCCTCTGGGTTTTTTACCTAAATATTTTTCATAAGTTTGAACTCCAACAGCAATTTGAGCTCTAACAGTTTGTTCGGTGGTATATAAAATAGGAAAATAACCATGCGTAGCTCCACAAGTAATTATTTCCAAAACGCCAATATCTTGAAAATGTTTAAAACCATTTATTAAATTACAATTATATTTATCTCTAAAAATCCTTAAATCATTGGAATATCTATTAAAATAATATTTAGCAAGATTATTTACGCGCTCATCATATTTAGTTCTTTCAATTTCTTTTTCAGCTAATTCAATGTGTTGATTTAAATATTTTATATACCTTTGTTGCAATAGTTCATTTGCGAGCATGCACAAAAGAGGGGGAGTAAGTGACATTGTAATTCTGAAATCAACGCCTTCATTAACAAGTAATTCGAAATTCGTTAACAACGGAATATATGTTTCTGAAATAGCTTCGAATAGCCATTGCTCTTCTAAATAATCTTCACTTTCTGGATGGTGTATAAAAGGTAAATGTGCATGTAAAACAAAGCTTACGTATCCTTTTGTATCGCTCATAGAATTTCTTCCTTTCTGTTTGAGACAATTGGGGACGGTCTTTTTTTGTCTCATTATTGAGAATGTTAAGGGATTGCCTTTTCAATAAAAAAAGGAAATTAGGTACGCTTACCAAATTTCCTAAAATGTATTTCGTCCTATTTAAAATTTAAATTGAGAAGAAGGATTGTTTAAAACTTCCTCATCATACATATCTTTATAAAATTTATAAATGTCTTTTAAAAATTTAAAAGATTTAATATTCTTCTTAACAACATTATCATTATTTACATTTCTAAAAACAACAAATTCTTGTATTTTTTCAAATAAAATATGATTATTAGGAGATTGTAAATCATTTGATTGTGCAAGATATAAATAATCAGACGCTTCTACATCTGTATTTGAAACTGGTTCAATGAATTTTCTAGCAAGTTCAATATCAAATTTACAATCAGTGTCATCCGTGTTTAAATACCAACAATTAGCAAAATCATTAATTTCAATTTCAGTTGTTTTGTTTAATGTTAAATTATGAACAATTAGAATTGGTTTGGTTTTATTAAAGAAATCATCGCCATATGTTTTTTTGAAGTTCTCTATGTCTGAATCAGAAACTTCCCAGTATACAAAAAGTGTTTTTGGAGTCTGAGCCAACAATCTTACAACTGTATTACCATATTTATAAGGTAGGTCATAATACTCTAAAATTTGAACAGGTTGTTTATTGCTTTTTTTAGTAGTCCTTTTCACAGTTTGTTTTTTAGGAGATTTTTTAGTTGCTTCCTTAACAGATTCAGTTTTACTATCTTTTTTTATTTTTGATACTGACTTCTTATCAGTCTTTTCCTTAGAACCTTCTTTTTTTGTTGAACTCTTCTTTACAGCTTTTTTCTCAACTTCAACAGCTTCATTATCAATGTTTTCAATGATCCTTGCTAAAACAGATTTTCTTGAAGAAGTCTTTTTAACAGGAGCTTCTTTTTTTGATGACTTTGTGGCGGTGGATGTCTTTTTTGTTACTGAAGGTTTCTTGGTGGAAGTTGCTTTTTTTGTTGTAGCTGATTTCTTAACAGTTGTTGCCTTTTTTTCAGCAGTTGCTTTTTTAGCAACACTTTTTTTCTCTTTTTTTATTTCAATTTCATCGACTTTTTCTTTTGCTTTTCTTGGCATAATTTCCTCCTTAGTATAAACTATAAATTCACTGATTATATACTATACCATAAAGCAAAAAAAAACAATAGAAAAAATGAAAAATTATGTTAAAAATTGTAGAAAAAATATATTGACTTTTAAAATAAACTTATATAGAATAATTGTAATAAAACTAAGGAAATTTAAGAAATTTGAACATAAAAATATTGACTGATTGTAGTACATAATAAATGAAAAACTGAAGAGAAACGGAATTTGAAAGGAGCATGGGGATAAAATGAAAATTTTAATGTTAACTTGGGAATATCCACCAAGAATTGTAGGAGGAATAGCAAGAGTTGTTCATGATCTATCACACAAACTTGTGAAAGATGGAAATGAAGTTACAGTAGTTACCTACAAAGAAGGAGATTGCCCAGAGTTTGAAAATGATAAAGGAGTAAAAGTTTATAGAGTAGAAAATTATATGATTCATCCAAACAACTTTACAGATTGGATAATGCAAATGAACTTTACTTTAACAGCAAAGGCTACTCAGTTAATAAATGAACAAGGTCCATTTGATTGCATACATGCACATGATTGGCTTGTAACATACTCAGCAAAAACATTAAAAGATGCTTTTCAAATCCCAATTGTTTCAACAATACATGCTACAGAATCAGGAAGAAATAGTGGAATACACGACGATGTTCAAAGATATATAAATGATACAGAATGGCTATTAACATATGAATCTAGTGAGGTAATAGTTAATAGTAATTATATGAAATGTGAGTTACAAAGATTATTTGGACTTCCATTTGAAAAAATAAATGTTATACCAAATGGAGTAAATTTAAATAACTTCAGTGGAATTGATAGAGATTATGACTTTAGAAGAAAATATGCAATGGATAATGAAAAAATCATACTATACATTGGAAGATTAGTCCATGAAAAAGGAGTTCAACATTTAATATCAGCAATGCCAAAAATCATTAATGGATACAATGATACAAAATTAATAATTGGTGGAAGAGGCGGAATGTATGACGAATTAAGAGAACAAGCAAGAAATCTTGGAATAGAAAATAAAGTATATTTTACAGGGTATCTATCATCAAAAGAAGTGCAAAAAATGTATAAGTGTGCCGACATAGCAGTATTCCCAAGTACATATGAACCTTTTGGAATAGTAGCCTTAGAATCAATGCTTGCAGGAGTTCCAACTGTTGTTTCTGACATTGGAGGACTAAATGAAATTGTTGACCACGGTGTAGATGGAATGAAGAGCTATGCAGGAAACTCAAATTCAATTGCAGATTCAGTTTTAGCATTATTATATAATCATCAATTATGTGATAATATAACAAAAAATGCAAAAGCTAAGGTTAAGAAAGAATTTAATTGGAACAAAATAGCAAAAGATACATTCTTTACATATGAAAAAGCAATTTGTCAAACAATGGCTGAAAAACAAGCAAGAGAAATTGCACAAGAAAATGCACAGAAGACGGAAAAAGCAAAGAATTCAGAAAAAGAAATTACACGTTTGTTAGACTTTAAGAAAAAACATGCATATGCGTAAGACCGTCCACAAACGTCTCATAAAAAAAGGAGGATAAAAAATGAATGTATATGATACAGCTAATAAATTAGCATACGAAATGAAAAACTCAAATGAATATAAGGAATACAAAGAAGCAAAAGACAAAATTATGCAAAATCCAGAAATGAAAGCAAAAATAGAAGAATTTGAAAAAATTAGATATGAATCACAAGTATTGGCAATTCAAAAAGGTGAAGGTGATTCAGAAAAAATGCAAAAATTACAACAATTATATACAATATTAGTTGAAAACAAGGACATTAAGGAATACTTTGATTTAGAAGTGAAATTCAATGTTATGGTAGCTGATGTTAATAAAATTATTGCTGAAGCTATTAAAGAGGTTTTATAGAAAGTCAAACAAGTAATAAAAACCAAATGAATCCAATAATAAAAGCAAAATCATTTGCTTTCTATTTTGGATTCATTTTTATTTATATAATTTTTACAAGTTAGTGAACCAAAATAAAAAATTGATTGTCTAATGTGTATAAAGGAGAGATGATTATGGAGAAAAACAATAATAGTAAAAAAGTATTGATAGCCAGTTTAATTACAGTAGCATTTATACTATCATTAGTTGTGGGAATAGTAGTTGGATTAAATCAAAAAGCAAATTCTACTGCAGGTAATGAACAAATTGCTTCAGAAGAAAAAAATAAAAAAACGGCAAAAAAAGAAGAATATATAAAAGAGAAAAAAGAAGAACTTAATATTAACACAAAAGAGGATATAAAGCAAAAAGAAACAGAAGAAGATTCTAAAATTGAAAAAGAAAATTATTCAGAGGATTATAAAAAATATTTAGAAAAAACAGAAGAAGAAAAAAAGGAAATAGATGTAATTCCTAGAAAAAGAGAAGTAAAAGAAGAAGAACTTGAAAAGATAATTGAAAAAGAGCAGGAAATAATTGAAGAAAATAAGGAACAAGAAGAGAAAAAAATTGATGAACCAAATCAAGAACCAGAGAATAAAGATATCAATCCAAAAACTGGTTTACCATATAAGTTTAATTTAAAAGATGTAATTCCAATTAAAGTGGAACATCAAGGTGGTTTTGGATTATGTTGGGATTTTGCCTCTATGAATTGTGTTGAAACAAACTTGGCATTAACTCAAGAAAAATATTATGATTTTTCGGAAATACATGTAGATTATTTAGCATCAAAACAATTAACTGGTGGTTACAGAGATATTCATGATGGTGGAAGTTTTGAAGTGTTTATGGAATATGTTAAAAATTTCAATGGATTCATTGGTGAGGAAGAATTAGAATATAGAGATTATTCTAAGGACGAGTATTTGTCTTTCCTAAATATGGACAAAATAGATGAGTCCGTATATGAGTGCGTGGATTTTCCAAATTATAATAAAGAATACTCTGATTGGACTGAGGAGCAATTTATTGAATATCAAAACGCAATAAAAAATCATATAATGAATTTTGGATCATTATATTTCGCAACTGAAGCACCTCCAGGTAATACATATGAAATATATAGTGCTGATCAAAAGGATGTATCAGATAATCCAATAAAAGAAGGACATGCAATGTCAATAGTTGGTTGGGATGATAATTATCCGAAAGAAAAATTTACTTCAAGATCTGGAAAACATCCTGAAAAAGATGGTGCGTATATTATCCTAAATTCATGGGGAGAAGGCTATGGAGAAGGTGGATATTGCTATATTTCTTATGAAGATTATTCTGTACATAAAGATATAAGTGGTGTTATTTCAACTAATAAAAAGGATTTAATAAATTTAAGTGAGATAAAGAATACTGCATTGTCAAATTATTTAGAAAAGGAATTCAAAGATAGAATAATAGTTTATGGAAATAATAAATACTTAAGTAGGATGAATTTAGACAGCTATGAATATGATTTATCTAATATTGGTTTATCAAGTTTAGATGGTATTGAGATATTTGAAAATGCATATTCATTAAATCTATCAAATAACAGATTAACAGATGTTAGCGATTTAAATAATTCCAGATTTAAAAATTTAGGTACGGTGGATTTATCTAACAATCCAAATGTAACAGGTTGGGAAAATTTAACTAATGTAAGCAAATTAAACCTTAGAAATTGTAATATTACTGATATTTCAGGATTAAATAGTTGGATAGATAAAGGATATATTTATTTAGATTTATCAGACAACCCTAATATAACAGGATTAGAAGTACTTAAAAATTTAAAAATTTCAACTTTGAAATTAGCTAATTGTAATATAAAAGATTTAAGCGAATTTAAAAATGATAATATTTGGGAGTTAGATTTATCAGGTAATAAAGAAATAATGGATATAGAGAAACTAAATGAATTTGCAGAATTATCTTATTTAGTATTAAAAGATTCTGATATAAAAGATGCAAGTATTTTTGAAAATTGTAAATACTTTGATATTGTAGATTTATCTGAAAATAAGGGAATAACAAATGTAAACAAGATAAAAACTGAATATTTAGTTTTAGAAAATTGTGATATAGAAACTGTTGAAGAGTTTAATGATTCGAATATGTATTATAGTTTGAATTTGAAAAATAATAAAATAAAAGATGTAACTCCACTAAACGATGTAATGATACAGGAATTATTATTGTCTGGAAATAAAAATATTACAGGCGATTTGAGTAACAGTAGAGTAAGCCTGCTTGAGTTAAATAATTGTAATTTGGATGATGATTTCAATTTCTTTAATCTTAAATCAATTGAAGGATTATATTTAGAGGGCAATAGTATTACTTTGCAAAATGTTTTAAGTAAGATTGACTTTTACTGGTTAGGAATTGACGACATTATAAATGAAAAAGATTTAAGTAATTTAAACATAAAAGAGGAGAGTACAATAAATAAGTTAATCATCGAGAAAACAATTAAGGTTCCAAATGGTAATTTAAGGATATTTCTATCAGATATAGTTGAAGGAAACGTTACAAATAGAGTAACAGTTGAAGATGGAATTTATAACAGTGCATATAGATATGTAGAATTCAATTCGAAAAATACTAATAAAGTAACTATTGAAGGCTATAATGATTGGGATAATAGCCATGTTTGTGAAGCTACATATATAATTAATTTTATTGCAGATGATACAATGAAACCAACAAGACTTATTGCAACAAAACCCTTAAATAAAACAGTATATAATACAGGAGAAGATTTCTCTGCAAAAGGACTAGAAGTATCAGAAGTATACGGGGATGGAATTTACAAAAAAATTAATGATTATGAATTAATAGTTCCAGAACAATTCAGTTTTGGTACAAATGAAATAAAAATTGTAAAAGGAGACACGGAAGGAGTACTAAAAATAGATTATTTAGGTACTGAAAATGAGGTAGATACTATTACAATAACATTCAAAACTAAAGAAATGTTTGAATGTGCAACATCGTTGTTTGACATGGAAATATTGCAAGCTGATATAAATAATAAAACAATGATACTATCAGGAAAGGCAAAAACAAAACTATCTAATGCGGCAGTATATATTAATGACAGTTTATTAGATGATATTGATAGCTTGAGAAATCTCGAAATTAAAGAGTTCGCAATTCAATATTATGGAAATAAGATAACAATAGAAGATCTACAAAGAATAAAGAACGCGTTTCCAAATATGACCAAACTATGGATAGACAATTATACAGATGAACCAAATGAGAACGTCGTTCCAGAACAAGATTTGTTTGAAATTACAGTATTTAAAGATGATAGCGTAGGATAAGAATAAAAAGTCACAGATTAATGTAATCTGTGCTTTTTTATTATGTATGACTTTTGGTCTTGAAAAGAAATATAAAGAATGATAACCTAATTGTAATAATTGTTAAAGACCGGTTAATACAATTAAACTTAAGATGAATGGAGGAGTAGAAGTGGAAATAATAATTTTACTAATAACGGCTATTACTGTATTAGCAATACTAGCTGTTGTTCTAAAATTCAATTTTGGTAGTATTAAACTAATCAAGAGCGTTGGAGAAGACAAAAAACTAAATGAAATTACCAATGCATTGCCAGAAAATGAGCAAATATGCAAAGATATATTGAAAATGCTACATAACGAAGAAGTGAATGTTAAAGTAGGAAATGAAAACTCGCAAGCAAGTTTATACATTGTAGCAACAAACAGTATACTGATTGCTAATATCAAAAATACATTCACAAGAGTTCAAACAATAGCTCATGAATGTATTCATTCGGTACAAGATAAAAGAGTGTTATGGTTTAATTTTGTGTTCTCTAATATTTATTTGATATATTTTGCGTGTATTACTGTTTTAGCATTATTTAATAAGCTACCAGCAGTAAATGTTTTTTTAATAATACTTGTTATGATGTCTATGTTATTATATTGCATTCGTTCATATTTAGAAACTGATGCGATGATAAAGGCTAGGTATTTGGCAAAGGAATATATGGATATGAATAAGAATTTGATAGGTGAAGACAATATTAGAATTGTTGTTGAGAATTATGATAAGTTGAATAATATTGGAGTTAAGTTTTATAATCTCAAATTAATATTTGATTATATGGTTAAAGTAATTGTGTTTTGCTTAGTTGCTATTTTTTAGAGATATAAAAGCGGACGTAGATAAGTGATATTAAAATGTCAATTATCTACGCCCGTATATGTTTTAGCTAATTAATCAGTTTCTCCAAAATTTGTACAGCGTTACTAGCAGCACCTTTTCGAATGTTGTCGGCAACAACCCACATATTTAATCCATTTTTCACACTAAAATCACGTCTGATTCTGCTGACAAAAACTTCATCATGCCCAGAAACATTTGTTGGAATAGCGTATAAATCAGAAGCGGGATTATCTTGAACAATTATACCAGGAGCTTTAGATAAAACATCAAATACTTTCTCTAAATCAAACTCAGCTTCAAACTCAACATTAATACTCTCACAATGAGAATTAAAAACAGGAACTCTAACGGTAGTTGCAGTTATAGCTAAATCGGACTTTCCTAAAATCTTCCTTGTCTCGTTAATCATTTTTTCTTCTTCCTTTGTATATCCATTCTCTAAAAATCTATCTATATGTGGTAAACAATTATTGAAAATAGGATATGGAAACTTTTCTAATGCATAGGTATTTGACTTATGTATGCAATCAGAATTAGTATCATCAGTATTACAATAATTCTTAATTCCATTTTCCAAATCATGAATTCCTTTCGAACCAGCACCAGAAACAGCCTGGTAGGTTGAATACACAATCCTCTTAATTCTAAAAGCATCATCTAATGGTTTCAGTGCACAAACAGCTTGAATAGTGGAACAATTTGGATTGGCAATAATACCATTATGCCATTTTAAATCCTCTGGATTAACTTCTGGAACTACCAAAGGAACATTACTATTCATTCTAAAAGCACTACTATTATCAATAACAATGCAGCCATTTTCTGAAGCAGCAGGTGCATATTTTAGAGATGTTTCTCCACCGGCAGAAAATAAGGCAAAGTCAAAGTTCCCAATTAAAGAATCTTCAACTAATTCTTTAACAACATAAATATCATTGCCAAATCTTATGCTTTTGCCAGCGGACCTTTTAGATGCAAAAAATACATATTCCTTAATAGGCAAATTCTTTTCTTGTAATACTTCAATCATTTTCTGACCAACAACTCCTGTGGCACCAACTACAGCTAATTTATAATTTTTCATTAAAGTAATCTCCTTTCTCTGAGACAATTTAGGAATGGGCTTTTTCATACTTTAATTGAACCCAATGTAAAACTATAATAATAATATGATTAAAAAATAAAAAAATGACTTGGAAATTAAAAAATAATATGTAATTTATAACATTAAAAAAACTGGCTCAAAAGTCTCAAATTTTCCTTGATTTTTATGCAGTTAAAGTGATATAATAACCTTGTTAAATTATGCCAATAGAAAGGAAAAGTTTTATATGGATTTTAGCAATATTAGAGTATGTGCTTTTGTAGGACCATCAGGAACAGGGAAAAGCTACAGAGCACAGATGGTTGCAGGAGAAAATGATATAGAATTTATAATAGATGATGGACTTTTAGTAAAAGGTAATGCAGTTGTTGCTGGAACATCAGCAAAAAAAGCACCAACAAAAGTCGAAACAGTTAAACATGCATTATTCTATGAAGAAAATGAAAAAAGGGAAATGCAAGAAGCTTTTGTAAAATATAACCCAAAAGCAATTTTAATTCTAGGAACTTCCGATGGAATGGTGGCTAAAATAGCTGCGAATCTTGGACTTCCACCAATTAGCAAGACTGTTTATATAAATGAAGTAGCAACAGAGGAAGAAATGGAGAATGCAAGAAGAATTCGTGTTACAGAAGGAAAACATGTAATTCCAGTTCCAACTTTTGAAATAAAAAAAGAATTTTCAGGATATTTATTAGATCCGTTACAAATTTTCAAATCAACGGGTAGAGGAAAAACCCCATATATGGCAGAAAAGTCTATTATTAGGCCAACATTTAGTTATATGGGAAATTTTACAATATCTGATAATGTCTTTAAGCAAATTATTGAACATTTGGCCAATAAAGAACCGTCAATTTATAAGGTTGTACGAACAAGGGTAAATAAAGGTGAATTAGGTACAGAGATTTATATGGAAGTTATTGTAAATTATGGCAAGAAAATTGTGGATATCTTACAAGATTTTCAAATTAGGTCTAAGAAGGAAATTGAAAGATTAACAGCTATGAATGTGGCCAAAATAGATGTTATGGCTAAAGGAATTAATATTCCTAAAGATATGAAGTTGTAAATAAGAAAGGAAGAATAAAAAATGGGTTTTGTTGTAGCAATTGATGGACCGGCAGGTAGTGGTAAGGGTACAATTACTTCTATTATTGCAAAGAAAATGAAATTAAATAGTATAGATACAGGAGCAATGTATAGATGTGTTACACTAGCATGTATAAGAAACAATGTTGATATTACTAATATCGATAAAGTTAAAGAAATACTTGATAGTATTAACATTGAACTAATTAAAGAAAAGGATACACTAATAGTAAAATTAAATGGAGAAGATGTATCAAAAGAAATTAGAGAAAATCCAGTAAATAAAATGGTTTCTCAAGTATCTGCAATAAAAGAAGTAAGAGATAAATTAGTCGAATTACAAAGAGAAATGGCTGAAAGTCAAGATGTTATAATGGAAGGAAGAGACATTACAACAGTAGTTTTTCCTAATGCTGATGTAAAAATATATTTAGATGCAGAATTAGAAGAAAGAGCAAGAAGAAGATATGCTCAAAACCAATCTAAAAACATTGAATGTACATTTGAAGAAGTTCTTGAAGATATGAGAAAAAGAGACGAGAACGATATGAACAAACCATATGGAGCTTTAAAAAAAGCTGATGACGCTATTGTTGTTGATTCAACAAATTTAAGTCAAAATCAAGTGGTAAAGAAAATTGAAAAAATAATAAAAACAAAGAAACAAGTTAATAAATTAGAGCCAAAAATCTATTGGGAAAGACCAGAAACTAAATGGAAAATTTTTGTAAGAAAAATTACTAAAGGTTTTCTAAGAACACTATATAGAATAGCATTTAGAATGGAAATTACGGGTGAAGAAAATAAAACTAAAGCAGGTCAAAATGGTGGATTTATAATCTGTGCAAACCATGTAAACTTTTTGGATGCGGTTGCAGTAGTAGTTTTTAGCAAAGAAAAAATAAGATTTATAGGAAAATATGACTTAGCAAGAGTTGGAATAATAAGATGGTTAGAGCATTTATTTGATGTAATACCAATTAAGAGAAATACTCAAGATTTGGAAGCAATGAAACGTTCTTTAAAAGCATTGAAAAACGGCGAAATATTAGGAATCTTTCCTGAAGGAACAAGAAGAGGAATGGCAAAAAATCAGAAAGTAAAAAATGGAGCAGCATTTATGGCAATCAGATCTGGAGTTCCTGTGGTACCTGTTGGAATATCAGGAAGTTTTAAACCATTTGGTAAGGTAAAAATAACTTACGGTGAGCCTTTAGATATGTCAAAATACAAAATAAAAGGCAAAGAAAAAGAAGGACAAGAGCTAGCAACAAAAGAAATAATGGACAATATTGTTATGTTGACAAATGGAAAAAAATAATATATAATAATGAACTATAAGTTGTGCCATAAAACATGGCATATCGAAAGGAAAAAGATAGTATGGATAATATGAGTTTTGAAGAATTATTGAATCAAACTTTAAAAGAAATTAGAGTTGGACAAACAGTAACAGGAAATATAATAAATATAAATTCTCAAGGAGAAATTTTTGTTGATTTAGGATATAAAGCGGATGGAATTATTCCAAGAAATGAGTTTTCATTTAACGAAAACGATGATCCAAGAGATACATTTAAAGTTGGTGACAGAATTACAGCTGATGTAATTAAATTAAATGATGGATTAGGTAATGTTTTGTTATCATACAAAAAAGCAAATTCAAAGATTGTTAAACAAGAATTTGAAAGTAAAGTAAAAAATAATTGTACTTTTACAGAAAAAGTTACAGCAGTGAATGACAATGGTTTAATAGTGGATTACAAAGGAATTAGAATTTTTATTCCATTATCATTATCAGCAATTCCAAGGGATGCAAAAATAGACGACTATAAAGGTAAAGAAATTACATTTAGAGTAATCGAATACAATGAACAAGCAAGAAAAGTTATAGGTTCAGTAAAAGTTTTATTAGATGAACAAAAACATGCAAAAGAAGCAGAATTTTGGAATAACATTGAAATTGGAAAAATGTATAAAGGAACCGTAACAAGCTTAAGTTCATATGGAGCATTTGTTGATATTAATGGAGTAGTTCAAGGCTTATTACATATTTCTGGAATGACATGGGAAAGAGATAAAAAACCAGCAGATATTTTAAAAGTTGGTCAAGAAATAAAAGTTAAAGTTATTGAGTTCGACAAAGAAAATAAAAGACTAAAACTTGAATATGACAAAAAAGGAGCAAATCCATGGGACAAATTTGCAGAAAAGTATAATGTAAATGATGTTGTTACAGTTAAGGTTGCAAATCTAATGCCTTTTGGAGCTTTTGTCATCATAGATAAAGGTATTGAAGGATTAGTTCATATTTCACAAATAAGTGAAAAAAGAATTACAAGACCGGAAGAAGTTTTAAAAGTTGGACAAAAAGTTAATGCAAAAATTATTAACATTGATTTGGAAAATAAAAAAATCGAGCTTTCAATCAGAGAGTTAGAGGGAACATCTAATGAAATGATTGAGGATGTAGAAGAAAAAACTGAAGAAAATAATAATCAAGAAAACGTTTCAAATGATACTGAACAAGATTAAAACAAGGTGCCAGGCATTTAGCAATTATGTTAGTGCTTGGCTAATGTAATGTTTAAGGAAATAAAAAAAGAGGGAGAGAATAAAAAAATGAAAAACGAAAAAATTAGAAACATAGCAATAATCGCACACGTTGACCACGGAAAAACAACATTAGTGGATGCCTTATTAAGACAGAGCCACATATTTAGAGAAAATGAACAAGTTGCTGAAAGAGTAATGGATTCAAATGATTTGGAAAAAGAAAGAGGAATTACAATTCTTTCTAAAAACACATCAGTTATGTATAATGGAATTAAAATCAACATTGTTGATACTCCAGGACATGCTGACTTCGGTGGAGAAGTTGAAAGGGTTTTAAGAACAGTTGATGGTGTTTTACTATTAGTTGATGCTTTTGAAGGACCAATGCCTCAAACAAGAGAAGTATTGAAAAAATCACTAGCTGCTAATTTAAAACCAATAGTTGTAATTAACAAAATTGATAGACCAGGAGCAAATCCATTAAAAGTTGTTGACCAAGTTATCGAATTATTCATCGAATTAGATGCATCTGACGAACAATTAGATTTCCCAGTAATTTATGCATCAGCTAAAAATGGTATAGCTAAAATGAATTTAGAAGATGAAACAGATAATGTTCACTGCATTTTCGATACAATCATTAATACAATTGAAGCACCAAAATGCGAAATGGAAGGACCTGCTCAATTATTAGTTTCTAACATTGATTATGATGATTATTTAGGAAGAATTGCTGTAGGAAGAATTGAAAGAGGAACAATTAAAAATGGTATGCCAATAGCAATTTGTAAACAAGACAAAAATCAACAAGGAAAAATTGCTAAATTATTCACTTATGTTGGATTAAAGAAAGCAGAAGTTGAAGAAGCTCAAGCAGGAGATATTGTTGCTTTATCAGGAATTGCTGATATCAACATAGGAGATACAATCTGTGATATAAATAATCCAGACAAAATTCCATTTGTTGATATTGATGAACCAACAGTATCTATGACATTCAGCGTAAATAACGGACCTTTAGCTGGTAAAGAAGGACAATATATCACATCAAGACATATCAGAGATAGATTATTCAAAGAATTAGAAAGAAACGTAAGCTTACGTGTTAAAGAAACAGATTCAGCAGATAGCTTTGAAGTATGTGGACGTGGTGAATTACACTTATCAGTATTAATTGAAACAATGAGAAGAGAAGGATTTGAATTATTAGTTTCTCGTCCAAAAGTTATTTTCAAAGAAATTGATGGCGTAAAATGCGAACCAATGGAAAGATTAGTTGTAAACGTACCAGATGATTCAATAGGAACAGTTATTGAAAAATTAGGAAGACGTAAAGCTGAGATGGTAAACATGGAACCAGCTGAAATTGGACATACAAAAATAGAGTTTAAAATTCCTGCACGTGGTTTAATTGGATATAGAACAGAGTTCTTAACAGATACAAAAGGTGAAGGAACAATGAACAGTATATTTGATTGTTATGAACCATATAAAGGTGAAATTTCTTCAAGAACAAGAGGTGTGCTAGTAGCATTTGAAGCAGGAACATCTGTAACTTATGGATTATATAATGCTCAAGAAAGAGGAGAATTATTAATTGGTGCTGGTGTTGAAGTGTATGAAGGAATGATAGTTGGTATCAACTCTAGAAATGAAGACATTGCAATCAACGTTTGTAAAGAAAAACACTTAACAAATACAAGAGCTTCAGGTTCAGATGATGCATTACGTTTAGTACCACCACTACAAATGTCATTAGAAAAAGCTATTGAATTTATAGCTGAAGATGAGTTAGTTGAGGTTACACCATTAAATATTAGATTAAGAAAAGTTATATTAGATAGTAAGACAAGAGAAAGAGAAGCTAGAAGAAATGCTGCTCAATAATTGTCGAAATTTGTCGAGAAGTTTTTGATGGATAATTTTAAGTAATGTTTGACATATTATAGGATAGATGTTATAATAACATTAGCGAAAGCGTTAAATCGAATAAACTCAATTAAAGCACGAAAAAAGAGATATGCAGACCACATATCTCTTTTTTCATTTTAAATAAAAAAGAGCAGTTGACCAGACTGCTCTTTGATTAGTTATGTACTAATCTTTTGTACTTTCCTCCTTCTCATTGTCTTTTTTGTCAAGCAAAAGGACAATTAAGAAGAAAATTAAATCGAAACTACTCAATTTAAAACACCTCCTTTCACAAAGATTTCCTTTATGAAAAGGATGCGTATATTATACTATTTTTGACAGCTAAAAACAATATGATACAGCTATAAATCGTGTGACAAAAATCGACAAATATATTAAAAGTTAAATTGTGAATATTATTATTAAAAAGAAAAAGAGCCATTTGCAAAAGCAAATGGCTTTTAGAATTATTCCACTTCGGAATCTCTGAAAATGAAATAAAGCAATTCTTCAGATGCAGAACTGTATTTATAGAATACTGCTGTATCTTTGAACAAACTGGAAAAGTCAACTGCATTTACAACACTTTCGAACTGTAATGTGATTTTTCCAATATTCTCTAATTTCACATATGCAGAATCGAATCCTGGACATATTTCTTCATAGCCCGTGAAAACAGAATATTCTTTTGTGAAGTTTCCTTTTTTTTCATCGAGAGGAATCTGAATTACAACAGCACAGTATGTTCCCTTAGGAATCTTGAAAGCTGATACTGGCGCATTTTTAAGCAAGTTCTCAATGTCTTTTTCAGCCTTTTTTAAAACAGCTGATAATTCCATTTCCTTTTTTCTTGCTTTTTCAGCTTCTTCCTGTTCGACCTGTTGCTGTTCAGCAATCCGTTCTTTAAAAATTTCCTGAATCATAGAAAATTCCTTTCTCCTCAATTCGAGGCAGTTTAATGTGTTTAATGTTCCTAGTCATGAAACAAAATAAATGAATACCTTAAAAGGTCCTTAAAAGTATAACATTTTCAACGAATTTTGTCAATGAGTTAAGTTTATTACAGCCATAAATGCAATATTATATAACGTAATTCTACATATCTTTTATTTGTAAAATTTTATCGAAAAAAGTAGAAATAACAAACATAATAATGTATAATTAAATTATATGAAAATACCTAAGGAGGTCCAACCATGAATATAATTATAGCAAGCAATAATCAGGGAAAAATAAGAGAATTCAAAAAAATGCTAGAACCAATGGGATACACAGTTTTATCTCAAAGTGAAGCAGGAATAAATCTAGAGGTAGAAGAAACAGGAACAACATTCAAAGAAAATGCAACATTAAAAGCAGAAGCAATCTATAATATAAAACACACATCAGTATTATCAGATGATAGCGGAATTGAAGTAGAGTTCTTAAACATGGAACCAGGAATATATTCAGCAAGATATATGGGATTAGATAGTGATGAAGCAAGAAGAAATTGTATTTTAGAAAAAATGCAAGGAGTAGAAGAAAGTAAAAGAAACGCACGCTTTGTATGTTGCATTTGTTATATAGATGAAAATGGAAACAAGCAATATGCTGAAGGATATTGGAATGGTAGAATAGCGGGAGAGGCCAGAGGAGAAAATGGATTTGGTTATGATCCAATATTTATTCCAGAAGGTTATAATATAACAAGTGCTGAAATGTCACCAGAAGAAAAAAATATGAAATCACATAGAGCACTTGCATTGAAGAAATTAAAGGAAATTTTAAATTGAAATACAGAGACTTTTTTGAACGGTCTTTTGTCATCTCAAAATGAAAGGTTTAAAAGGTGAAAAAATGTTTTTTGCAAAATCAGGGATATATAAGCCTTGTGGAATATATAATATAAAACATTTGATAATAGCACTTGTAACTTTTGTTGGAATAGCATTTGCAGTAAAAAATACAAAAGTGAAAAAGCAGGAAGATATAAGGAAAATAATAAAAACAGCAACAATAGTAGTATGGGTTTTAGAAATAATGAAAGTTATATATATGTTTGCAACTGGGCAAGCAAAACCAAACAAAGTAATTCCATTATATTATTGTAGTTTATTACTGTATTCGGGCTTAATGAGTTCTTATGGAAAAGGTTTAATAAAAAAAATGGGCGATGTATTTTTAGCAACAGGGGGAATAATTGGAGGGCTTGTATTCATAATTTCTCCTACAACATCATTGCCAGAATATCCTTTGTTTCACTTCATTAGTTTGCATAGTTTCTTTTTTCATGGCACTATGATTTATCTAGGATTAATAATAAATAAGTTTAAATATATTGAAGTGAAATTTGAAGACATTAAGTATTATGCTAGTTTAATTTTTGTTATATGTATGGCTGCATATGTCGTAAATAGGACATTGGGAAGTAACTTAATGTTTATATCACAGGACTTTCCAGGAATGCCTATTTCTGTTGTATATAATCATACAGGAGTGTTTTTTACACCTATTATGATTTTATTACAAATGACTTTGCCTTTTCTTATGGCATACGGTTTTTTACGTTTAATTAGGAAACAACAAGTATGATATGATTTAACAAGCAAGGGCGGTTCTAAATATTAACATTTAGAGCCGCCCTTTATTGCTGAATCAGCCTTTAATAATTGAAGTTTTTCTCTTTTTTCAAAAAAAGCCTTTTAAAATTATAAGAAATGTTATAAAATATGATAAAGTATGTAAAATTAAGGAGAAAAAGGATGAACAAGAAATGGGAATATTATGGAAAAGAGGAAGAAAAAGTTGAAAAAATACAAAAAGAATTTGGACTAAGTAGATTATTATCAACTATTTTAGTAAACAAAGGATTAGAAAACAAAGAAGAAATAGATGTATTTTTAAATCCAACAAGAAAAGATTTTCATGATCCATATTTAATGCCAGATATGGAAATTGCGGTAAAAAGAATCATTCAAGCAATTGAAAATCAAGAGAAAGTCATCATATATGGAGATTATGATGTTGACGGGATAACAAGTATTACAGTTTTAAAAAAATTCTTATCAGACAGAGGTTTAGAAGTAGATAGTTACATTCCAAACAGATTAGATGAAGGATATGGATTAAATAAAGCAGCAATTGATAAAATAGTTTCTGAAGGTTACCAATTAATGATTACTGTAGATTGTGGAATTTCAGGCATTGATGAAATTGATTATGCAAACAGCTTAGGGTTAGAAACAATTGTAACAGACCACCACGAACCTGCAGAAGTGTTACCAAAAGCTCTAGCTGTTGTAGATGCAAAAAGAAAAGATAACAAATATCCTAATAATCAATTAGCAGGTGTTGGAGTTGTTTTTAAATTAACACAAGCAATAAGTCAAGTATATAATTTAGAGGAAAAAGAATATTTAAAATATCTTGATATAGTATGTGTTGGAACAATTTCAGACATAGTTCCACTAGTTGATGAAAACAGAGTAATTGCTAAACTTGGTTTGAAGTTAGTTGAAGTTACTAAAAATATAGGGTTGAAAGCATTATTAACATCAATTGGATACAAAAAAATTGATTCATCTGCAATATCATTTGGTGTTGCTCCAAGAATTAATGCATGTGGAAGAATGGGACATGAACAAGAAGCTTTAAAACTATTTTTAACTGATAATATAGTAGAGGCTACTAATATTACAAAAAAATTAAATGAATATAATAAAGAAAGACAGGATATTGAGAAAAGAATTTTCGAAGAAGTTCTAGTAAAAATAGAAAATGGAGAAAAAGATAAGCCATGTATAGTTTTAGCTGATGAAAATTGGCATCATGGTGTAATTGGAATTGTTTCTTCAAAAGTAACAGAAATGTATTACAAACCAAGTATTTTAATATGTTTTGAAGATGGAGAAGGAAAAGGCTCTGGAAGAAGCATACCTGGATTTGATTTACATGATGCTTTATCAAAATGTGACGAGCATATTGATAGATTTGGTGGGCATTCAATGGCTATTGGAATCAGTGTTTCAAAAGATGAATTTAACAGTTTTAAAAATGATTTTGAAGAATATGTAAGTAATACAAACATAAGTGAATTAGTGCCAGTTATTAAAGTTGATGAAGAAGTTACTTCTAAAGATATTGGTATTAATATTGTAAAAGAGCTAAGCATGTTAGAACCTTTCGGCGAAGCGAACAAGATGCCAATATTTATGTACAAGAATTTACGAATTAATTCAATTAGAGCATTATCAGATGGAAAACATTTGAAACTTACTTTGAAAGATGAAGGAACAGTTATTGATGCTATTGGATTCAATATGGGATATTTAGTAGATGAGTTTTTACTAGGTGATAAAGTTGATGTGCTTGGCAATTTAGAAATTAATAGCTTTAATGGACGTGAAAGTGTACAGATAAACTTAAAAGATTTGCGAAAATCTTATTGATTTTTGTTCCTCTGAAGTATTGCGAAAAGAAATCAATAATATACAGTTAAGGAGATGATTTAATGTCTGAAGTAAAAGACGTAACCATAGATGATGTTCTTGAAAAGATGAAAAAGAACAACAAAAAAAGCGATTTAAAACTCATTAAAAGAGCATATGACTTCGCTAAAGAAAAACATGGTGACCAATTAAGAAAATCGGGAGAACCATATATAATCCATCCAATTCAAGTAGCATATATTCTTGCAAATCTTGAATTAGATGATGCAACAATATGTGCAGCACTTTTACATGATGTTGCTGAGGATACAGAAGTTACAATTCAAGATTTAGCAAAAGAGTTTTCACCTGAAATTGCTGAAATGGTTGACGGTGTTACAAAACTTGGAAATTTAAAATATACAAGTGCTGAAGAACAACAAGTTGAAAATTATAGAAAAATGTTCTTAGCAATGGGAAAAGATATCAGGGTAATTTTAATTAAATTAGCAGATAGATTGCATAATATGAGAACTCTTAAATTCTTAAAAAGAGATAGACAAATTGCTATTTCAAAAGAAACTCAAGATTTATATGCACCACTTGCTAATAGACTTGGTATGTATTCACTAAAATGGGAGCTTGAAGATTTATCGTTTAAATATTTAAATCCTGATGAATATAGAGAAATTGTTGAAGGAATTGATAAAAAAAGAGAAGAAAGATTACAATTTATCAATCAAATTGTAGAACAAATAAATGAAGAATTAAAAAAACAAAAGATTAAAGCAGAAATCACAGGAAGAGCTAAGCATTTATATAGTATTTATAGAAAAATGCAAAGAGATAATAAATCGCTTGACCAAATTTATGATTTGTTTGCATTACGTATTTTAGTAGATAATGTAAAAGATTGTTATGCTGCATTAGGTGTTGTACACGAACTTTATAATCCAATGCCAGGAAGGTTTAAAGACTATATTTCCGTACCAAAACCTAATATGTACCAATCACTTCATACAACGTTAATTGGGCCAAAAGGAACACCTTTTGAAGTTCAAATACGTACATATGAAATGCATAGAATTGCAGAATTTGGTATCGCTGCACACTGGGCTTACAAAGAAGCAAACAAGTTTAAGAAAACTTCAGTAATTGTTCAAGAAGACAAACTAGCTTGGCTTCGTGAGACATTGGAATGGCAAAAAGATATGCAAGATCCACAAGAGTTTTTGAATACTTTAAAAACTGAATTATTTGTTGATGAGGTATATGTATTTACACCAAAAGGACAAATCAAAGTATTGCCAAGAGGCGCAACTCCAATAGATTTTGCATATTCAATACATGCTGAAATTGGTCATCATATGACAGGATGTAAAATAAACAGTAAAATGATGCCAATTATAACAGCTTTAAAAAATGGTGATATAGTAGAAATAGTTACATCAGATCAGTCAAAAGGTCCAAGTCGTGATTGGTTAAAATTTGTAAAAAGCTCAAGTGCTAAAAATAAAATTCAAAGCTGGTTTAAGAAAAATCAAAGAGCTGAAAACATTGAAAAGGGCAAGGATTTAATTGAAAAAGAAATAAAAAGAATAGGAATACCATATAGCAAATTATTTAAAAATGAATATGTTCAAGTAGCATTAGATAGATATAAATTTAATACAATTGAGGATATGTATTCAGCAGTAGGATTTGGTGCAATAACAGCTGCTAAAGTTATTGCAAAAATGCTAGAAGTTTACAAAAAAGATAATCAAGATGAATATATTGAGCAAACTCTTGAAGATTTGATAAATGAAAGAGCAAGAAAAACAAAACCTTCAAATGTTGGAATTATTGTAAAAGGAATAGATAACTGCTTAGTTAGACTTTCAAAATGTTGTAATCCAGTTCCTGGAGATGATATAATTGGTTTTGTTACAAGGGGAAGAGGAGTTTCTGTTCATAGAAAAGATTGCGTTAATGTAAAAGATTTAATTTCTCAAGAAGATAGAATGATTGATGTATATTGGTACAATGAATCTAACAGTTCTTATAATGTTGATATTGAAATTTTAGCAAATGATAGAAATGGAATTTTAGCAGATATTATTAAGCAAATAGCATCCGTTAAAACAAGGTTGATTGCTGTAAATTCAAAATTAAATAAAGATAAAACTGTTGCAACAGATGTTACTGTTGAAGTAGAAAATTTAGACGATTTAAATAGCATTCTTAAAGCTTTGAGAAAAATAGATAATGTTTATGAGGTAAATAGAAAGAAGTAAGAAAAGGAATGATGATATGATACTAAAGAGAATAAGGGTACTTACACCTTATCAGATGTATACCAATGTTTATATAATACAAGATGAACAAACAAGAGAAACCATGGTTGTAGATCCAGGCGCTGAAGTTGATAAAATCATTGAAATGCTTGATATTTTAAATGCAGATTTGAAATATATTTATTTAACTCATTGCCATGGTGATCATATAGGTGGTGTTAGTGAACTTCAAAGTAAAAAGGGTGGTAAAATTTTAATTCACAGATTTGATGCAGAGGGACTAACAAATCCCGATATAAGTTTAACCAATTATTTGGGAATAGATGCAAGTTTTGAACCAGATTCAAGATTAAATGATGGGGACTTGCTACATTTAGGAAATCTAGAATTAAGAGTAATACACACACCAGGACATACAAAAGGTGGCACTTCATTATACTGTAAAAAAGAGGGCTTTTTAATAAGTGGTGATACATTATTTAGAGGAACATGGGGTAGAACAGATTTACCAACTGGAAGTTTAGAAGATATAATGGATTCTATAACCAAAAAGCTATTAGTGTTACCAAGTAAAACAATAGTATATCCAGGACATGGAAAATCTACAATGATCAGAGAAGAGAAACCAATTTATTTAGAATTAAAGCCTAGATTGGATTAAAAATCAATTAGTTCTAAAGTATTATCTATTTGCATATAATAATTATAAGATATTAATATGCAAAGGAGAAAAATTCAATTGAAAATTAAAGTAGTAACTTTAAGAGATGTAAGTAAATATTTAGTAAAAATAGTGTTAATATTTGGTATTATAACTATTTTTACTAAATTTTTTTATGACAGAAAAAAAGTTAACAATTTCTTTAGTTTTAATTCATCGCAATTTATATCAACTCTAAAAAAAGAAATTCTAATATTTAGACAAAATGAGGAAAATAATATAAATAGCTTAAATTATTTCTCGACAACAATTAATAATGAACTTAGCTTGTTTAAACTAGTTGCAACATCAAGTTTAGACGGTATTACTTTAGGAAATAATGGAGATAATAATATTGAAAACATAAATGAAATTGACAACCAAGAAAGTAATTCAGTAGTTATTGACAATCAAGGTGGAGAAAAAAATGAAGAAAACAACAAAATAGAGGAGCCTCAAACAGGAGTGAATGTAGAAGTAATTCAGTCTAATATTCCGGATAAAGCAACATGCGAAATATTTGGAGTAAAACTAAGAAGTGAGTGTAATTATGATTTGACTGCAGAAATTACTGATTTAGATGCAAGATTTAATAAAAATGATATTCTTATCTTTCATACTCATACTTGCGAAAGTTACACACCGACTGAGCAAAATCAATATGAATCTAGTGGAAATTATAGAACAACTGATTTAAACTATACAGTCTCTAGGGTTGGTGATGAATTAGAAAAATATTTGGTTAATTATGGATATAACGTAGTACATGACAAATCATTTCATGATTACCCAGCATATAATGGCTCATATAATCGCTCACTAATCACTGTGAAAAAATTACTTGAACAAAACACAAATACAGATGTAGTAATTGATTTACATAGAGATGCCATAGGAGACAATACATACGCTCCAAAGGTTAAAATAGGAGATGATTATTGTGCAAGAGTAATGTTTGTTATAGGAACAGATGGAGGTGGTTTAAAACACGATAATTGGAGAAATAATCTAAAATTTGCTATGAAAGTGGTTCAAAAAGGAAATGAACTTTATCCTGGTTTATTTAAACCAATTATTGTAAGAAACTCAAGGTATAATCATCATTTAGCAGATGCTGCATGCATTATTGAAGTTGGAGCAACAGGGAATACATTAGAGGAATGCTTGAATAGTATGAAGTATTTAGCTAAGATTTATAATGAAGTTCAGTAAAGATAAAATTAAAAATTACTCTTGAATTTATCTGTCAGTTAATGTAGAATTATGTCATAAACTAAAGAAGGAGTGATTATGATGTCAAATATAAAAGTGGATTTTAGCAAAAGCAAAGTAACGGGAAACGAGATTATGGTCTACTCAGAAGATGTAAAAAGAATACACACAATAATGAATAAAAAGGCAAATAATAAAGAAGAGTTTTTGGGGTGGTTAAACTTACCAAGTAAACCATGTAAAAGAGAATTTGATAAAATAAAAAAATGTGCCAAAAGAATTCAAGAAAATTCTGATGTATTACTAGTAATAGGAATTGGAGGCTCATATTTAGGAGCAAGAGCTGTTATAGAGTCTTTAACAAACACATTTTATAACTATCAAAATAAAGAGCAAAGAAAATTCCCTCAAATTTTATATGCAGGAAATAATTTAAGTACAGCATATATAAATGATTTAATAGACTATATTCAAGATAAAGATTTTTCAATCAATGTTATTTCAAAATCAGGAACAACAACAGAACCTGCAATTGCATTTAGAATTTTCAGAAATCTATTGGAAGACAAGTACGGTTTAAAAGAAGCACAAAAAAGAATATATGTAACAACTGACAAAAGCAGAGGAGCATTAAAACAATTAGCAGATGAAGAGGGGTATGAAACATTTGTTATACCAGATAATGTTGGAGGTAGATACTCTGTATTAACTCCTGTCGGTTTGTTACCGATTGCAACAGCTGGAATAGATATTGATAAATTAATGAATGGTGCTCGTTTTGCTCAAGAAAAGTATAATGATGAAAATCTAAAATATAATGATTGTTATAAATATGCTGTTGCAAGAAATATTTTATATATGGCCAAAAAGAATGTAGAAATTTTGGTTGGATATAATCCAAAATTACACTATTTTATAGAATGGTGGAAACAGCTTTTTGGAGAAAGCGAAGGAAAAGAACTAAAAGGTATTTTTCCAGCAGGGGCGGAATTTACAACAGATTTACATTCGTTAGGACAATATATTCAAGAAGGTCAAAGATGTTTATTTGAAACAGTATTAAACATAAAAAAGGACGATTCAGAAATTAAACTAGGTTTTGAAGAAGACAATTTAGATGGATTGAATTATTTAGCTGATAAAACATTAAACTATGTTAATCAAAAAGCAATGCAAGGTACTATAGAAGCACATGTTGACGGGGGTGTACCAAATATTATTATTCATATGGATAAACTTGATGAGGAAACAATTGGTCACTTAATTTATTTCTTTGAAAAATCATGTGCAATGTCAGGAATGTTATTAGGAGTAAATCCATTTAATCAACCAGGCGTTGAAAAATATAAAACAAATATGTTTAAATTATTAGAGAAACCTGGATATATTAATGAAAAAAAATAATTTGGAAAGGAACATAAGAAAAATGGGAGGTAAAGTCATTAAATTTAATTTGATGGGAGCGATAGGAGTTCTAATACTAATTATTACTGTTATAGTTGGAATTGTAGTGTTTGCAACCCGTGGTAAAAAAGATGAAAATAAGACTCAGAGTGATAAGCAGAATGTTGTCAAAGAAGAAAAAAATGGTTATACTGAATTAGACACAAAAGAAAACGCACAGATTAATGGAATAACAAAAGAATTAACTATGAGAAAATTTGAAAGCAAACTAGGTTATAAGATGGACTATGATGTAGACAGCTTTTATATAGATAATAAAGAAAATGGAATGGATGTTATAAAATCATTAGTTTCAGATACGGTTGAAGTAAAAATAACTCTTGTAAATGATTATTATAATGACCTAGTTCGAGTTCTTTACGCCAATGTGGATGCAATGAAAAAACAGTATCCTTCTTATGAATTAAATCAAATAAATAATGACAAAATAACTTGTTTAATAGAAAATAAGAAAACAAATGATTCAGTTCAAAAAACTTATTTTATAAAAAATAATAGAGGATACTACGAAATCAAAGCAACATGTGGAACTGATTTTGAAAATACAGTAATACCAATAATAGATAAAATGGTAGAAAGTATTGAAATTATGTAAATATGGTTGACATTTTAAAATATTGTGATAAAATATAAGCAATCAAAAATAATAGTGATGATAAAGAAAAAGTATACATTATATTCATAGAGAGCTAATGGTGGGTGGAAATTAGTAATGTAAGTATATGGGGAGCTTTGGAGCTAATAAAAATAAAGAGGGTAATATATTACCAATTAGGGTGGAACCGCGGAATTTTAACTTTCGTCCCTAGCGTATTTTAGGCTAGTTTTGGACGGAAGTTTTTTTATGTGAGACATTTGGGGACGGAGTTAAAATGTCTCAAAAATGAGACGTTTTAACTCCGTCCCCAAACGTCTCATTCAAAAGAAGGAGGAATTATTATGTTAGAAAACATGGACAAATTAGTAGCACTATGCAAAGGAAGAGGATATGTATATCCTGGTTCAGAAATTTATGGAGGATTAGCAAATACATGGGATTATGGACCTTTAGGAGTTGAATTAAAAAACAATATTAAAGCTGCATGGAGAAAGAAATTCGTACAAGAAAGCAAATATAATGTTGGTTTGGATGCAGCAATTTTAATGAATCCAGAAACATGGGTTGCATCAGGTCACGTTGGAGGATTTAGTGATCCACTAATAGATTGTAAAGAATGCAAAACAAGACACAGAGCCGATAAGTTAATTGAAGAATGGATGCATGAACATAATTGCGAAGAAATAGTTGATGGTTGGTCAGATGATAAAATGATTAATTATATGAAAGAAAACCATATTGCATGTCCAAATTGTGGAAAAGAAAACTTTACATCTATAAGAAAATTCAACTTAATGTTTAAAACATTCCAAGGAGTTACAGAAGATGCTAAAGCTGAAATATATTTAAGACCAGAAACAGCACAAGGTATTTTTGTAAATTTCAAAAATGTTCAAAGAACAACAAGAAGAAAATTACCAATGGGAATTGCTCAAATAGGAAAATCATTCAGAAATGAAATAACACCAGGAAACTTTACATTTAGAACACGTGAGTTTGAGCAAATGGAACTTGAATTTTTCTGCAAACCAGGAACAGAACTTGAATGGCATAAATATTGGAAAGATTTCTGCAAAACTTGGTTATTGAATTTAGGTATTAAAGAAGAAAATATAAGACTAAGAGACCATAGTAAAGAAGAATTATCACATTACAGCAATGCAACAACAGATATTGAATTTACATTCCCATTTGGATGGGGAGAATTATGGGGAATTGCTTCAAGAACAGACTTTGATTTAAGCAAACATATGGAATTTTCAAAACAAGATATGTCTTATTTAGATCCAGAAACAAATGAAAAATATATTCCATATGTAATTGAACCATCACTAGGATGTGACAGAGTTGCATTAGCATTTTTATGCAACGCATATGATGAAGAAGAAATTGCAGAAGGAGATGTTCGTACAGTATTACACTTACACCCAGCATTGGCACCATATAAAGTTGCAGTTTTACCATTATCTAAAAAATTAAGCGAAAAAGCAAATGAAGTATATGAAATGTTATCAAAGAAGTTTATGTGTGATTATGATGAAGCAGGAAGCATTGGAAAACGTTACAGAAGAGAAGATGAAATTGGAACACCATATTGTGTAACAGTTGATTTTGATACACTAGAAGATAATCAAGTTACAGTTAGAGATAGAGATACAATGGAGCAAATAAGAATTTCAATTGATGAATTGTCTAACTGGATTGAAAGCAAATTAGATTTTTAAAATGAAAAGTTCTTTTAGTTTTTTTATGTGAGGTGAGATAATGGAGTTTAATGAAGAACAACTAGAAAGTATAAGACATATAATAAACAATATTGAAACCAAAAACAGAAATAAGGTTTTAGCACGTTTTTTTATGGATAAAAACATTTTCAAGGAAGACAAGTTTTACAATGTATTTGAATTATATAAAAATAGAATGAGAGCTGCTAAGTATACAGATCAGCAAAGTTTAGAACTTGATATTGCTGGTCAATTACAAATTCCCCAAAAGGAAGTAAATTCTATAATTAGATACATAGATAAAATAAGCAAAAAAATAGACTATGAAATGAGTGCAAAAAAACGAAACTCTTATAAAAATACGTACATAGAAAGACTGAAAAGCGAGCAAAATAAAGTAAGAAGAAAAAATGAAAGTAAAACAACGTATATAAAAAAAGGAGAAGTGTTAAGAAGACAATTAGATACGATAATTGGTAATTATGATACTGCAACGAAAAACGGAAAACTATCAAAAGCTAAACTAAAAGTAAATATAAACAAAATTCAAAGAAGGATAGAAGAACTAGGAAATTTGATGTCAGATAGATTAGTATTGGCATCAATGTATGCAGATATAGGTGAAATAGATAAATGCAATTCAATTTTAGCTAAAGCAGAATATGATAAATTATCAGAAGAAGAAAAAAACAGATATAAGAATGCAAAGGTAAAAGAAATATTTATAACTAATGTTAATTATATTGTTAACTTGTATAGAAGAGGATATAGTTACGAAAAGATAAAAATAGAATGTGAAAAGCAAGCAACTGATTACAGAGCAGGAGTTATAGCAAAAAATGGACCAAAAATAGAGACAGTTGGACTTACTTCAAAGTTTATAAAAAAAGTTTACGATGAGATAGAAAACGGTAAAATAAAGCTTAACACTAATGAAAACGAAAAAGAACTTTAAAAACAAGCTAGAATAATTATAATTATTCTAGCTTGTTTTTTTAAATAATATGGTATAATAATTTCATAAGGAAAATATAAAGAGAGAAAAAGATACAAAGGAGGAATATAAATATGGATAAAAAATATGTGTATTTATTTAACGAAGGAAATAGCAGCATGAGAGAATTACTAGGTGGAAAAGGTGCTAATTTAGCAGAAATGACAAATTTAGGCTTACCTGTTCCAGGAGGTTTTACAATTACAACAGAAGCATGTAACAATTACTACGACAATAATGAAGTTATATCAGAAGAAATAAAACAACAAATTTATGAAGGATTAGAGAAAATAGAAAAAACATCAGGTAAAGAATTAGGAAATAAAGATAATCCATTGCTTTTATCAGTTCGTTCAGGAGCTAGAGCTTCAATGCCAGGAATGATGGACACAATTTTGAATTTAGGAATAAACGATGAGGTTGTTCAAACTTTAGCAGCCAAGAACAGAAGATTTGCATTTGACAGTTACAGAAGATTTATTCAAATGTATAGTGATGTTGTAAAAGAAATTCCTAAGAAATTATTTGAAGATGCAATAGATACAAAGAAATATCAAAGAGGATTAAAACTTGATACAGACATGGATGCAAATGATTTAGAAGATTTGGTAAAAGTGTTTAAAGGAATTTATAAGGAACAAACTGGAGATGACTTTCCTCAAAATTCAAGAGAACAATTACTAGATTCAGTAAAAGCAGTTTTTAAATCATGGAACAATCCAAGAGCTATAACATATAGAAGACTAAATGACATTCCATCAAATTGGGGAACAGCTGTAAATGTTCAAACAATGGTCTTTGGAAACATGGGAGATGATTGTGGTACAGGAGTTGCATTTTCACGTAATCCAGCAACAGGTGAAAATAAAGTCTTTGGAGAGTTTTTAATGAATGCGCAGGGGGAAGATGTCGTAGCAGGTGTAAGAACTCCATCAGAAATTGCAACATTAAAAGATGTTGATGAAAAATCATACAATGAATTTATTGGATATGCAAAAAAACTAGAAGAACATTATAAAGATATGCAAGATATGGAATTTACAATAGAACATGGAAAATTATACATTCTTCAAACTAGAAATGGAAAAAGAACAGCAAATGCTGCATTAAAAATTGCGGTTGACATGGAAGCAGAAGGATTAATAACAAAAGAAGAGGCAATTTTAAAAGTAGAACCAAAACAACTAGAACAATTATTACATCCAAATTTTGATGCGAATAAACTAAAAAAAGCAAAAGTTATTGCAAAAGGCTTACCAGCATCACCAGGAGCTGGAACAGGAAAAATTGTTTTTTCTGCAGCTAAAGCACAAGAATTAGCTGCATCAGGAGAAAAAGAATTAGTATTGGTTAGATTAGAAACTTCACCAGAAGATATAGAAGGAATGATAGTTTGTAATGGAGTTCTAACAATAAGAGGTGGAATGACATCTCATGCAGCAGTTGTAGCACGTGGAATGGGAACATGCTGTATAGCGGGATGTGGAGAATTAACAATAAATGAAAGTGATAACAGTTTTGTAACTGCAAATGGTGAAGTGTTTCATGAAGGAGATTACATATCTCTAGATGGAAGTACAGGAATAGTTTATGGAGAAAAGGTAGAAACGGTAAATGCATCAGTATCAGGAGATTTTGCTAAGTTTATGGGATGGGCAGATTCTATAAGAAAATTGGAAGTTCGTACAAATGCTGATAATGCAAGAGATGCAAAACAAGCATATGAATTTGGAGCACAAGGAATAGGCTTATGTAGAACTGAGCACATGTTCTTTGAAGGAGAAAGAATTGCAGCAATAAGAGAAATGATTGTTTCAAAAACACCAGAGCAAAGAGCAGCTGCTTTAGAAAAAATACTACCAATGCAGAGAGGTGATTTTGAAGAATTATATAAAACAATGCAAGGATATCCAGTTACAATAAGACTCCTAGACCCACCATTGCATGAATTTTTACCACACGAAGATTCTGAGATAAGAGATTTAGCAAAAGATATGAAAATGACATTTGAAGAATTAAAAGAAATAGTTGTAAACTTGCATGAATTTAATCCAATGATGGGACATAGAGGATGCAGACTTGATGTAACATATCCAGAAATTGCTGTAATGCAAACAAAAGCAATTATAGAAGCAGCAATTAACGTTAAAAAAGATGGAATTGAGGTTCATCCTGAAATAATGATACCTCTAATCGGAGATATAAAAGAAATTAAATATGTGAAAGATTTAATTACAGAAACAGCTGATAAAATTATAAGGGCATATGAGGTAGAAATTAAGTATATGGTTGGAACAATGATAGAAATTCCACGTGCATGTATTATAGCAGATGAAATTGCTAAAGAAGCGGAATTTTTCTCATTTGGAACAAACGATTTAACACAGCTAACATATGGATTTAGCCGTGACGATGCAGGAAAATTCTTGAAATCATATTATGAAAAGAAAATATTTGACTTTGATCCATTCCAAAGAATTGATGAAGAAGGTGTTGGAACATTAGTAGAAATGGCAGTAAAACTTGGAAAGGAAACAAGACCTGATATAGAACTTGGAATATGTGGAGAACATGGAGGAGACCCTAAATCAGTTGAATTTTGCCATAGAGTTGGATTAGATTATGTTTCTTGCTCACCATTTAGAGTACCAATTGCAAGGTTAGCTGCTGCACAAGCTGCGGTCAACAACGGGGACGCTTCTAAATGTTAAAAATTCTTCGAAGTAAAGGTCAAAACTTGTCGAAAACGGTCGCCAAAGGACTAATATATTAAATTTCGCAGGCTTACTGGCTCGTACTTAACAAAAGGCAAAAAGAATTAGGGTAATCTAGAAATTTTAGATTACTCATTCTTTTTGCTTCTTTTGTTAATCTCGCCAAACTGCGCGCCCTGTGCTACATTTTAATATATTTCTAAAATATTACATGAATATTACATTTTCGTAAATTAATCTAATAACGTTGACCTTTTTTGACAAGAATGATATACTTACTTTGTAAAAATATGTTGCAAAAGAGGAGGCGGGAAAAAGTGGCAAAACGTGGCTTTTTACCAAAAGAAAACGTAAGAAATATAGTAAAAAAAATCATAGTATTGAATATAATTCTATATATTTGCATAGCAATATTAGTACCAACTAATATTTATGCTGTTCAATCAAAATACCCATATTCTCAAGGGGGTCTAAGTAGTTATCCAGGCTATGACGCACTTATACAAAATTTGCAAGCAAAACATCCAAACTGGAATTTCACAATATTAAACACAGGATTAGATTGGAATGATGTTATTAAAAATGAAACAGTAGCATCACATGGAAGAAACTTAATTTATTATACATATAGCGGAAGTTGGGTATGCTCAACATGCGGAAACAAAACATATGACTCTGGAAGATGGAAATGTGCATCTGAAACAGCAGTAGCATATTATATGGATCCAAGAAACTGGCTAAATGATAACAATATTTTTCAATTTGAAAATTTAGCTTACAATGGAGAAATTCAAAACATTGATGGAGTTAACAAAATATTAAACAGTGTTCCATGGGCAAATGGTGGTCAAATTAATTATACAAAACCAGATGGATCTGCAGGAGTAATTTATAAATCATATGCTCAAGTTATAATGGAAGCTGCAAGAGATGCAGGAATAAGTCCATATCACTTAGCAGCAAGAATCAAACAAGAACAAGGTGCTGGTTCATCACCAAGTTCAACAGCAAACGGAACATACGCAGGGCATGTAGGATATTATAACTTCTTAAATATTAAAGCAACAGGTGGAGATATTATAGGAAACGCTTTAAATCATGCACGAAACCAAGGATGGGATGACCCAGAAAAATCAATAAGAGGTGGAGCAGAGTTTATAGCATCAGGATATATTTCAAGAGGACAATCTACATTATATCTACAAAAATTTGACGTTGATAATTCAGATGGAAGCCTATACTATCACCAATACATGCAAAACGTTTCAGCAGCTTTAACAGAAGGAAATACAGTTAAAAACTCATATGAAAGTATGGGATTACTAGATAGTAGCATAAATTTTGTAATACCAGTATATAACAATATGCCTGCAGCAGGTTCATATGTTGGAGATCAAGGATCAACAGTAACACAAAATGTTCAAATTACAGGAAATGATGTAATAATTAGAAATGGTAAATCAAGATCAAGTGAAGAAATTACCAGATTAAATTCAGGAGATATAATTTTAAGAATTGAAGTTGGTGGAACAGAAATAGATGGATATTACTGGGATAAAATAGTTCTATCAGACGGAAGAAAAGGATATGTTGCAAGAGATTATATAAAGAGAATAGATGATGTAACAAATACAAATGTTTCAGCAGTAGCAAATGTAAACGTTAACTTAAGAAATGGACCTGGAACATCAAATACAACAGTTATAAGAACTTTAACATCAGGACAATCTGTTACAATTATTGAATCTGGCAAATATAATGGCTTAGATGGATATAACTGGTCAAGAGTAAGATTAAATAGTGGAGACCAAGGATATTTGGTAAGTGATTATTTAACAGAATCAGCTCAAGCAACATATGAAATGGCATATGTAAATTGCAATCCAGACGGAAGAGTTTATGTAAGAAGTGGAGTTGGAACAGGAAATGCAATTGTTACAGCTTTAGGAAAAGATACTAAAGTAACTGTTTTACAAAAAGCAGCAGGAAATGCTAATGGATATACATGGGATAAGATTGTTACTTTAGATGGTTTGGAAGGATATATGGCTAATACTTATTTGAGGTATGAAGAGAGCGGTAATGGAAATACTAATACAAATGCTAATACAGGTTCATATTCAGTAGGAGATTGTAACGGAGATGGAACTATCAATTCAGGAGATTTGTTAGCTTTGAAAAAGTATTTATTAGGAACGAATGCTGTTAGTAATGAACAAGTACTTGCAGCAATGGATGTGAATAAAGATGGAGCAATTAATTCAGGAGATTTATTATTGATAAAAAAACATCTTCTAGGAACATATACAATACAATAGAATGAAGGAGGAACATATGAAAAGAAAACTAAAGATTACTATATTAACAATATTGATTTTTATAGTATCTACATTATTTATAAAAGTTAATGCGGCGAGTGCAAATATAAGTGCAAGTAAATTAAATGCTACTGTGGGAGACAATATTACAATTTCAGTTTCAATGAATGCTGCTGCATGGAATACAAAATTAACAGGAGCAGTTAATAAAGTCTTTGCAGGAAACAGTGAAGATGGAGAGAATATGAGTAAAACCGAATCAGTAACATTTACACCATCAGCAGCAGGAACATATACCATAACTTTAGGTGGAGATGTTTCAGACGGTACAACAAATGCTACAACAAATGTAGGTGGTTCTGTTACGATAACAGTAGCAGAAAAAACACAACCACAAACAAATCAAAATACACAACCAGCAACACAGACTCCAGCACAACCTAGTGTAACATACAACAATACAAATCAAACTTTATATGTTACTAAAGATGGAATAAACGTAAGAAGTTCTGCAGATACGAGTGTAGGTAACAATATTTTAGATTCATTAAATCAAGGTGAAAGTGTTCAAGTAACTGGAATAGGTTCAAATGGTTGGTACAGAGTAAATTACAATGGAAAGACTGCATATATCAGAAAAGACTTATTAACAGCAACAAAACCAGCTGAAACCAACAAAGAAGACAAAGACAAAGAAGAAGAAAAGAAAACAGAAGAAAAATCAACAAATAAAGCACTAAAAGACCTAGTAGTAGAAAACTACAAATTAACACCAGATTTTGATCCAGAGACAACAAAATACACAGTTGATGTAACAAAGGAAGTTGAGAAACTAGAAATTACACCAATTTTACAAGACGACAAATCAAAATTTGAAATAACAGGAAATGAAAACTTTAAAGTTGGAAACAATATAGTAAAAATAACAGTAACAGCTGAGGATGGAACAAACAGAATTTATACAATTACAGTATCAAAATCAAATAAAAATGGAGATGAAGATGCAACAGAAAATGGCTTAAAATTAAGTAAATTACAAATAAAAGACGTAAAATTAGATCCAGAATTTAAGCCAGAAACAACAAATTATTCAGTGGTTGTAAGTGATCCATCATCAATAAAAATATCAGATATTACAGCAATTGCAGAAGATGAAGATGTTGAAGTTACAATAGCTGAAGCTGAAGCTGATAAAAATGGAAACAGAGTTATAACAATAATGCTTGAAGATAAAGACGGAAGCAAAAGTGGTGTTTATCAAATCACTATAAAAAAAGGTATTATTAATCCAATAACTGAATTACAAAATAATAAAAACAAAAAAATATATTTTCTTTTAGGTGGAATAATTGCAATTCTAGTTATAGCAATAATTGTAGTAATTATTTTATTAAAGAAAACATCAAACAAAGATGATTTTCAAGATATAAAAGAAGCTGATGAATTATCAGACGATTATGACTATTCTTTAAAAAATGCAATAGATACAGCTAATTCAGAAGAAACACCAGAATATGATGAAATGGTTGAAGATAGTAATGTAAAATCACAAATCTTAACAAATCCAACTGATTATAATGTATTTGAGGATAGTGATAATGAAGTTGGTGTAAGTGATGAGACTAAAAGATATAACATGGATGATGACGAAGATTTTAAACCAAAAGGAAAGAAAAAAGGAAAACATTTTTAATAAAAACAAAAGCTGAGAAATAAAAATCTCAGCTTTTTATCAAAATACGACTAGTAAATTTTGAATAAAAAATAAGCATATGATTTGACAAAAAAATTATAATATGGTACAATCGTTATTGTTCATAAAATTTATGAATTAGGTAAAACCAATTAAATAGATAGGTGATTAGAACCTTAAAATCATTTGGAAACGCACATTATTTTTATAATAATGATTAACGAACAACACTAGTAAAATAGTGTTGTTTTTTGTTTTGCTATAATCCATTATAAAGGCGAAAATCATTTTAAACAACATGAAAAGGAGTATTAAATGGAAAAGGAAGAAAATATTTTAGGAACAGAAAAAATTGGAAAGCTTATAAGAAAGTTTTCAATACCATGTATAATTTCATTATTGGTTAATTCATTATACAATATAGTTGACCAAATATTCATAGGATGGGGAGTTGGATACTTAGGAAACGGAGCAACAAATGTTGTGTTCCCACTTACTATGATATGCTTGGCTTTTGCGCTTATGTTTGGAGATGGAACATCAGCATATTTGAGCTTAAAGTTAGGTGAAAAAAGAAAAGAAGAAGCTGAGAAAGGTGTAGCAAATGGTATTTTAATCTCAGTAATTACATCAGTTTTATTATGTGCAGTATCATTAATATTTTTACCACATCTATTAAACTTATTTGGATGTACAGATGCATTAAGGCCATATGCATTAAAATACGGTGGAATTATAGCAATTGGACTACCATTTATGATGATTGGTACAACCTTAAACTCAATTATTAGAGCAGATGGTTCACCACAATATGCAATGTTTTCAATGGTTCTTGGTGCCATATTGAATACAGCATTAGATCCAATATTCGTTTTTGTTTTAAAAATGGGAGTAGAAGGCGCAGCTATTGCAACAGTAATTAGTCAAATTGCAACATTTATAATTAATATTGCTTATATAAAGAAATTTAAATCAATTAAATTAGCAAAGAAAAACTTTAAATTATATGGAAAAACAGTAAGAAAAGTAACAATGCTAGGAATTAGTAGTTTTATAACAGAAATGAGCATAGTTTTCGTAATTGCAACAGAAAACAATATGCTTGCTAAATGTGGAGCTGAATCAAAATTTGGTCCAGATATTCCAATTACAGTACTTGGAATTGTAATGAAAATAAGCCAAATTTTAAATAGCATTATTATAGGAATTGCAGCTGGTTCACAACCAATTTTAGGATATAATTACGGTGCTGGTAAAACAGACAGAGTAAAAGAAACTTTGAAAAGAGTTTTAGGAATAAGCGTAATTATAAGTACAATTGCGTTTATATTATTCCAAACAATACCAGATAAGCTAATTTTAATGTTTGGTAGTGGTGATGAAAATTACAAAGAGTTTGCATGCCTTGGATTTAGAATTTACTTAATGCTTTGTATTTGTAATGGAATTCAAATTCCATCAGGAATATTCTTCCAGGCAATTGGAAAAAGTGTTAAAAGTGCAATATTATCAATATCAAGACAAATTGCAGTATTAATTCCTGCTATGATTATTTTAGGAAATTTATTTGGAATTAAAGGTGTTCTTTATTCAGGACCATTTGCTGATGGTGTTGCGTTTATTATATCAGTTATATTGCTTATTTCTGAGGTTAGACATTTTAATTCTAAAAAAGCAGAAAGCAAAGTTTCAAAAGAAAACTTTGAAAGTAGTTTAGCATATAATTCAGAATCAAATTTTGTAATTACAATTTCAAGAGAGTATGGTTCAGGTGGAAGATATATTGGAAAATTAATTGCTGACAAACTAGGAATTAAGCTATATGACAAAGAATTTATAGAAAAGGTAGCAGCTGAAACAGGACTATCAGAGGAATATATTGAAAACAATGAACAAAAAAGAGATGCTTTAGCTGGATTAAATAATGGGTATTATTTCGGATTAGACAATAGTGATGATTTGTTTTTAAAAGAATCTGAATTAATTAAGAATATAGCTAATAATGAATCATGCGTTATAGTCGGAAGATGTGCCAACTTTATATTATCAGAAAATAAGAATGCACTAAAAGTGTTTGTTTACAGTGACACTGATAGCAAAATAAAAAGAGCTACTGAATTTTACGGATTATCTAAATCAAATGCTGAAAAAGAGATAAAACGTATTGACAAATTAAGAGCAAATCATTACAAGTATTATACTGAAAAAGAATGGAAAGATGTTACCAATTATGATGTTTGCATCAACAGTGATGTTCTTGGAGTAGAGAAGGCTGCTGAAATGATTTGTGGATTGATTGAAAAAGAAAAAGTGAATAATTAAAATTGTAAAATTGGGGACGGAGATAATTTTAAATTTTTAAAATTATCTCCGTCACTAGTTTTAAAAACTCTTGACTTTTTTACAAGATAAAAATATAATTAGTTTGTCATGCCACTATAGCTCAGTTGGTAGAGCAACGGATTCGTAACCCGTAGGTCTGCAGTTCGATTCTGCATGGTGGCACCA
>CAMUZC010000004.1 GCA_947165105.1 uncultured Lachnospiraceae bacterium
CCTTTGCAAATATTATCAAATGTGATTACATATGCTTCTTGGTTAGTGTTTGGATTTCTACTGATATCACCAATTGATAGTATTCCGACTATTTTGCCATTATCTAAAATCGGTAGTCTTCTTACTTGATTTTTTGACATTATTTCTTGTGCTTTATCTAATTGGTCATTTGAATCACAACACCATACATCTGTTGACATTATTTCACTTGCTGGTGTTGTTTTTGCATTTTTATTTGTGCACACAGTTCTTAATAAAATGTCTCTGTCAGTAATTATTCCTACAACTTTTTGATTTTCATCGCATACAGGGATACATCCTATTTTATGTTCTGCCATTAGGTTAGCACAATCACATACTGATGTTCCAGGATTTACCCATAATACATCATGACACATACATTCATTAACTTTCATTGTGTTTCCTCCTTTATAATTTAAAAATTGTGTTCAAATTTAATTGAACACAATTCTATTTTTCCATTTTTATTTTTTTATATGCAAAATTAAAATAATATCACGTTTTAAATTTCAACAATCAATTTAACTACCATTCATAATCATCATATCTTGGCATTGGTGGTCTTGGTCTTATTTGCCCAGGTCCAAACCCAGGTCCTCCAGGCATTGGTGGACGTGGTCCTACCGGTCCTGGCCTAAATGGTGGTCTGTTAGGTCTTGGTCTACCAGGTCTTATTATTCTGTTTAGTATTAATATACGTATTAAATCGCGTAATAATCTGTTTCTTCTTCTTGGTAAAGGAGAGCGCATTTCTCCTTCTTCTGATTCTATGGATCTATCATGATTTACATTAATTGAATCATTTTGTTTTGAACTTGTTAAAGTGCTTTTATTTGATGAATTTGAAATTTTGCTTACACTGTTTAAGTTTGAAGTATTCCCTCTAGTTTCTCTATTTTCCTTCAAATTTTGCATTTTTTCTTGTGCAGATATTGCCATAGTTTCATCAGCTTCTCTGGTTCCAATGTTTAGATTAATTACGTTTTGCACTTCTACTCTATTTACAACATTATCATAAATATCATCTGTCATCTGTTCAATTAAATATTCTGTGACAGGCTCTGTATTGTTATCACACATTCTGCAAACCATTGGATTAATCAGTTTGTATATTTCAGGATACATGTGTTCAACATTTGAAGTAGCAGTATCTCTGTAACTAATATTATTATAGTCCATATCGCTATAATTCATTCCATAATTACAATTGCTGCAATATGTATTTTCATTTGTATTAGAGTAACCCAAGACACTTCTCATGTAATCTTCATAATCGTTATAATACATAAAAATACCTCCTAATTATATTATTTTATATAATATGCTTACGAGGTATTTTTTGACACTTATTTATGAAATTGATTGTTTTAATGCATTTTCCGTTTCCAAATTAAATACTAATGTTTTAAATTTTTCTCCCCTTTCAGCGAAATTTTTGTACATATCAAAACTTGCGCTTGCCGGTGAAAATAACACTATTTCATTTTTGCTTACAACTTCATTGGCTTTTTTTACACACTCTTCCAGCGTGTTACATCTATATATTGGCAATTCTACTTTTTTAGCAGAATTGGTAGAACCTGCAGGATTTAAATTTGCATTTGCTTTCATTTCTTCATAGTCTTTTTCAATTTGTTCATTTACAGCTTTTTCAATTTTATCTGCTGTTGGTCCTATTAAAATTAATTTACTTACTTTTTGAATAATAGGTTTAGCTAAGCATTGATAATCTAGATTTTTATCATATCCACCCGCTATAAGAACAGCTTTTTCTTTAAATGCATTTAGTCCCGCTATTGTTCTTGTTGGGCTTGTTCCAATAGAATCGTTATACCATCTAATTCCATTAATATTTCTAACCAATTCAAGTCTGTGCTCAACGCCTTTGAATTTTGTTATAGCTCTTAATTGTGAATATGGATCTGCTAAATCTTCTGTTGCAGCTATTGCAGCACATATATTTTCATAATTATGCATTCCATGAATTGAAATTGCATCATCTATTGTCATTATATGCATACGTACTCCGTCAACACATGATTTTATTACTCCATTATCATATATAACTCCATTATCCATTCTATTTTTACTACTGAAAAATCTCACTTTTCCAGATGCTTCTGATGAAAAGTATCTAGTTACATCATTATCATAGTTTAATACTACTTTACCGTTTTCATCTTGAAACTTAAATATATTCTTTTTACAGTCTATATATTCTTCATAATTTGTATGTATATCTAGATGATTAGGCGAAACATTAGTTATTACAGCTATTTCTGGAGATGTTTGTATTCCCATTAATTGAAAACTGCTTAATTCAAGAACCGTAACACATTCTGGTTTCATTTCTTTCAGCTTAGTAAATAGTGGTGTACCTATATTTCCTCCCAGATAACATTCATATCCTTTTTCTTTCAAAATCTCATATATCAAGCTTGCAGTTGTTGTTTTTCCGTCGCTTCCTGTAACCCCTATAACTTTACCAGGACACATTTCCATTACCAGCTCTATTTCAGATGTTATAATAGCACCACGTATACCCTCTGCTTTTAATTCAGGAATATCTGGTCTGCAAGTTGGTGATCTTAATATTAGGTCGAATCCTATTAAACTTATAAGATTGTGCTCTCCAAACGAAAAATTTATACAACGTGCTGTTATCTTATCTAACACTTCTTTGTCTATTTCGTCTATGTTTCTTTTGTCAAATACAGTAACCTTTGCCCCTTTATCTGTGAAGTAATCTATTAGTGGCAAATTACTTACTCCTAGTCCAATTAATGCTACTTTTTTATTATAAATATATCTTTCGAATTCTTGCAATTTTTCATTCACAAACATCATAATGTCTCCTCCTTGCTTTTCGAACTAGTCAATTTCGTTTTATGTAGTACATCGGCAATTATATAATAATTTATTATATAGTGCAACATTTTTTAATTTATTTCTTTTAAAACTTTGCGACATTAATTGGTGTTTTGGTATGTTTTTTTATGTTTTATTTGTTTTTCAAACCTTTTACAGCATAATTACTAAACTCTTTGTATAATTCTTGTATGTCTATCTCTTCTCCTGTTTTTAATCTATATAATAAACCTGAACATGTAAATCCAAATATTCCTGACGCAATTACTTCAGGGTTACCTTTATTTATTTCACCTTTTTCTATTCCTTCTCTCACAATATCTTCTAGTATTTTTATATAGTCGTATACAAATTCTCTACATCTGATATTACGTTCCTCTTTTCCCCACATTTGGCTTATAACAAGGGTTATTAAATTTTCATATTTCACAATAATTTTAATTTGAATTAAAATTACAGCTTTTATCATATCTATTGTGTTCGTGTATTTTGATGTTTTAATTTCGATGCTGTTTTTTAGTAAGTTCATTCCTTCTTCAACTAGAAAATAAAATATTTCTTCTTTACTTGTGAAATGATAGTATAATGTACCTTTTGCTATTCCTACTACCGACGTAATTTCTTCTACACTTGTACCATCGTATCCTTTTTGAGCAAACAATTCCATTGCAGCTTCAAATATTTTTCTTTTTGTTCTATTCATTGGTTTATCCATCCTTTTTGTTTTTGTTACGGTTATTTTACTATAAACATTTAATAATTGCAATAAAAAAAGAAGCTTTAAAGCTTCTAAAAAATAATAGTGTAAATCTGTAAGCCGGGTTCTGTCTTGAATAGTCATTTATCTAGTACATATATTACTATATGCCTCAAGCCACCTCAGTTAGAAGATGACGAGCAGTCTTATCCTTCTGTTCGGGTGTTGCTCCAGATGGGGTTTACACTGACCCAGTATGTCACCATACCAGCGGTGAGCTCTTACCTCGCCTTTTCATCCTTACCATGTCGGAGTGAACTCCGATACGGCGGTTATTTTCTGTTGCACTTTCCTTAAGGTCTCCCTCACTGGACGTTATCCAGCATCATTGCTCTATGGAGCCCGGACTTTCCTCGTACGCTTCCTTTCGGAATTGCTATACGCGACTATTTAATTTACTCTATTGTTTATTGTACCTTGTTTTAAGGAATTTGTCAAACAGTATAACATAAATATTAAAATTTCTGATGCTCAATATTGCAATATGTTGTATAATATGATTAAATACTAATCTAACATTGTTTGTAGGAGGTTATTTTATATGAGATTGAAATATGTTATAAAAGACGATGAACATTTTGATAATATAAAAGAAGTTTTAAAATCAAAGTTTGAAATTTCTGACAGATTACTTCTTAAGTTAAAGAAAAATAATTTAATATTTTTAAATGGTTCTATAGAAAATATAAAATCACCTGTAAATTCAAACGACATTGTCGAAATTTCTTTAGATTATGATGAAGACAACACTAATATTGTTCCAACGAAAATGGACTTAAATATTGTTTTTGAGGATGATTGGCTATTGATTATAAATAAACCTGCAGGCCACCCTATTCACCCATCAATGCTTCATTATGAGGATAGTATTTCAAATGGCGTTAAATATTATTTTGATACTATTAATCTTCATAAAAAAATTAGACCTGTTAATCGTCTAGATAAAGATACCTCAGGAATCGTTATTTTTGCAAAAAATGAATATGTTCAAGAGTGTCTGGTTCGTCAAATGAAAGAAAATAAATTTATTAAAGAATACATCGCTATATGTGAGGGGAAATTCGAGCCATTAAGTGGAACTATTACTGCTCCAATTAGTCGAAAAGATGGCAGTATTATTGAAAGATGCGTAGATGAGAATGGAGATTATGCTGTAACTCACTATGATGTTATCAAATCTAATTCAGAAATATCAGCCGTGCATCTTATTTTACAAACTGGACGTACTCATCAAATACGTGTCCATATGGCTTATATTAATCATCCTATTGTGGGAGACACTTTATACGGCACTCCTTCTACATTGATTAATAGACAAGCTTTGCATAGTTCCTCTGTTAACTTTTTTCATCCTATTACTCATCAAAAAATGACATTTACAGCTCCATTATTTGATGATATGAATACATTGTTTTCTAGTATATAAAAATTAAAACGCTAAGAATTTAATCTTAGCGTTTTTTATTAATTACGTTTTCTACTTCCTAAATCATACATTACATTTCTGAAGAATTCTATATCATCATTATCTAATTTACCATCTTCATTCAAATCGAATGTATCCTCATAAACTGCATTTTGAATTTTTAATTTTAATAAATTGAAATCATAAACATCAACTTTATTGTCTGAATTTATATCACATTTCAATATTTTTTTATCGTCTTCTAATGTAACTCCTGCTGATTTGTCAGCATAGTATGATAAGATTATTGAAGCATCTACTGCATCAACTATTCCATCTTCATTAACATCTGCTTTATCAATATTCTTCTTGTCAATTTCATCTAACTCTTCATTTGATATTCTACACGCATATATTCTTAAAGCTCTTGAAGCATCTGATCCGTCTACTACGCCATCTCCATTGATATCACCTTTACCATTGTTTATGATAGCTGAAAATGTATGCTTTAATTCACATTTATATAATTTACCTATTGTCAAATTCTTAAATTTACAATCGACTTCAATTTTCTTATTTTCTTTATCTAAAACTGTTCCTGTACAATCGATATACATCATACCTTCTGTAAATATATCGAATTCATTATTATAAATTTTGTACATTAATTTTTTTCCGTCATCACTTATTCCAGCATAGCTTGCAGTTTTAACCTCGTTTTGAACTCTTACTGTAACTGTTGGTTCAGCATTACCTAATGTAACAGGCTTGTCAAAATAAATGTTTATTTGTCTGTATTTAAAATATCTTTGGAATGTTACTTTTTCTCTCTTTGCTGCAACATATTTAATTTCTGGTTGTGGTTTTGCAATAATTTCTACATCAAAAGTAACTTTCTGCCCTGCATACTCAACTACCACTGTATTTTTTCCAACTTTCTTATTGTTGAAACCTGAAACTTTAACATTGTTATTAGGTAAATTTATATTTTCTATTATTCCGGTATTATATCTAACTGATAATTTTGCTCCAGCAAGATTTAAATTCTCTGTTCCTTCATAGTACTTAGTTTTAGATGGCTTTGTAACAGTAATTTGTCTAACAACTTTTGGTGATGATCCTATATAATCTTTTGGATCAAGGTTAGAAGTTGAATTTGCATATTGAAATCTGTGGTAGCCTCCGCCCCACGCTGTATTTATAGTTACCTCTTTTGATTTTCTTATTTCAAAATGTAAATGCATATGACCAGAATCTCCTGAGCTACCCATTGTTGCGATTTCTTGGCCAGCTGTAACTTTATTTCCTTTTGAAACTTTAAAAGTTCCACCTTTTAAATGGGCATATAAGAAACATCTTCCTGTTGTAGGCTCTTGAATTACAATATAGTTTCCGTATCCTCCACCATCGTTTAATCCGGCTGTTGTTCTTCTTTGATTTCTATCAGGATAATTAGTACTTGGATTTCCTCCGTATTCAGCACTTGTTGCAATTACTGTACCATTACAAACTGACACTACTTTATATGTATGACCATTTATACCTGTTATATCCATTCCGTTATGTGATTCGCATTTTGCATAATACGCTTTTTCATTTGGCCATAATTTATTATTAACTTTATATTCTCTTCCTGATTTACCATCTTTCACAGGAGCTTGCCCTGCTATTCCATAGTATTCATAGTCCATGTAAGTTTCATTTGCATTATCTCCACCAATTGGCCATCTATATGCAGGTACTGACGCTGCTTTTACTTGGTTTATATTTTTAAACAAAAATAAGCATATTATAAATAATATACTGATTAGAATTTTGTTTCTTAATTTTATATTTTTCATTAAACATCCTCCTTAAAATTAGAGACTTTTTTCTAGTGTTTTAATACTTTATAATTATAGCATATTTTTCCAATTATGTCAATTGTACTAATTAGATTTACAGAGTAACCCACTTAATTAAAATAAGACACAGTCAATATATTGAACTGCATCTTATTTTTATTAAGTTTAATGGTCTTCTCTATGCTTTATTGCTTGACCCAAAAACATCTCTAATCTTGTGACTAACAGTTTCTTCAATTAAATCTCTTGCTGCACCCATATATTTTCTTGGGTCAAATACTGCTGGATCATCATTGAATACTTTTCTAACAGCACCTGTCATAGCTAATCTTAAATCTGTATCAACATTAATTTTTGAAACACCTTCAAGACTTGCTTGATGTAATATTTCATCTGGAACACCTTTTGCACCAGGAATATTTCCACCATTATTATTACACATTTCAACTAATTCTGGAATAACTGTTGAAGCACCATGTAATACAATTGGTGTATTTGGAATTAATTCTTTTACTTTGTGTAAAATGTCAAATCTTAATCTAGCTTCCCCTTTAAATTTATATGCTCCATGGCTTGTTCCTATAGCTATTGCTAATGAATCACATCCTGTTCTTTCTACGAATTCTCTTGCTTGTTCTGGATCTGTGTACATAGCGTCAGATTCTGCAACATTTACATCATCTTCTATTCCTGCTAATTTTCCAAGTTCTGCTTCAACCACAACACCTTTGCTATGAGCATAATCTACAACTTGTTTTGTTAATGCTACGTTTTCTTCAAAATCATATTTTGATCCATCAATCATTACTGATGTAAAACCGTTGTCTATACACATTTTACAAGTTTCAAAATCTGGTCCATGGTCTAAGTGTAATGCTACTGGAATATCATGTTCCTCTAGCGCTGCTTCTATCATCTTTTTTAAATATGGAATTCTTGCATATTTAATTGCACTTGATGATGCTTGCAAGATTACTGGTGAGTTTTCTTTTGCTGCAGCATCTACAATTCCTTGTATTATCTCCATGTTATTTACATTAAATGCCCCTATGGCAAATTTTTCTTTCATTGATTTTTCAAACATTTCTTTAGTTGTTACTAATGGCATATTATTTCCTCCTTTGAATATTTATAATTATATTATTTCTAACTTTTTTTATTTTATGTTTGAATTGTTTTTTTGTCAAGTACAAACAGGAATAGAGAATATATTAATGAAATAAGCTGCTGAAATAATCAGCAGCTTATTTATCACACTCCTATTTTCATTTTACATTCTCAGATACTTTCTCAATTTTCCACGGACTAAGGCATACCGTATTTCCATTTCCTAAAATTTCAATACGCTTACAATTGTGAAGATTCTGTTTGCAGTACTCTGAAAACTTTTCTTTTACGGCTATCTCTCCGTGTTGAATAAGTAACGAATTAATATTATCGAACTGTTTTAAAAAATCGAGAAGTTCATCTCTTTTTGCGTGAGTAGAGAACTCTCCAGTAGTTCTTACTTCACATTTCTTCTTTTTAGGAACATCACCTATTTGTACTATTTCTCCTTCTTTTGCATTAATAAGATGATATCCTAATGTTGTTGGTGCAGTATATCCTACAAAATGTATTGCAGAGTCTTTTCTTTCAATAATCTTTGGGATATACTCCTGTGCTGGTCCATGATTAGCCATTCCCGAGGTAGTTAGTATGATTTTTTTCATATGAGATTTTATTATTACATCCCTTATCTCTTTGTTCATAAAATTGAGATTTACAGGATAAAAATCTTTCATATTTTCTGAAATATTCAACCGATACTTATACATATTGCAGTAATCAATGAGTAATCTTCCATCTGCATAAATAGGAATATCTTTACTTAATCTTCCACTTTCCTGCAGTTTCTTCAACTCATACATTATTTCCTGACCTCTTGCTAAGGAAAACACTGGTATCAATATTAAGTTTTTGGTTTCAAGCAATTCAATGATGTTGTTTGCAAAAACAGGTCTTTTCGCTTCTGTCGAATCAATATGTCCATACGTTGATTCTGTTATTATATTAATTGGAATTTTTGATACCCAAAAAGGTAATTCCCGAACTGCAAAAAACGCATTGTTTGCTTTATAATCTCCCATTGCCAAAATATCGATAGATTCACAACCCGGAGCGCTTATGTGTATAAATGTTAAAGCCGAACCAATGAGATGTCCATTCATGAAAAATATGACTTTTATACCAGGATATGGTTCAAACCATTTTTCAAAATCATGTGAAGCAACATTTTCCAGTGTAGTTCTTACATCAGACATTGCATACAACTGTGAAAGTCCATTCTCGTCTGCATTCATCTTGAGGACCTTTTCGCTATCCCCCAAAGAAAGGCTTAACATTTTAGAAGTGTCTTTTGTTGTGTGTATTAGACCAGTGTATCCTCTTTTGTATAAAAGAGGAAGACGACCTACATGGTCGGTGTGATTGTGCGTCACAAGTACAAATCGTATGTCTTCCGGTTCAAAGCTAAACGGTGCTCTGTTTCTTAGTTCACTGCTCACTTCTTCTCCTTCTTTAGCATACTCATCTCCCTGATACAATCCACAGTCAATCAAGAATTTTACTTTTCCATCTGGCATGTGTATTGTTACTTGTGTACAACTTCCGGTTACATTTTCATGTTCTGAACAAATGTCCACCCGAAGCTTAAACTGGCTTCCCATATGTTGGGACCCCCTTTCAATTTGTTAACGCTTATTAGTTGGTTAACAGAGATTGTGTAATGTATCCTTGGACACATTACACACATTATATACGAATTTTCATAATTTTACAATATTTTTGGAAAATATGGAATAAAAAATGACTAAATTTGAAGCATTTAGTCATTTTTAAAGCTAATTTTTATTTATCAAACTCATAACTACTACACATAGACTCATCAGCCTTTTTAGTGTGACAATCTTGCATAGGAGTCACTTTAATTTGTTTTAATGTACATTCTTTGTTGTCCATGTTATTATATTTACAGCTTCCTACTGTACAATTAATTTTTTGAATCTTTTCCATAAAAACCACCCTTTCAATACTTATTATTTGTTATTATTGATGTTTTTATGTAAGATTATTAAATTTTTCTTTTTAGTTGTTTATAATATCTGTGTCCTAAAATTTCTTCGTTAACGCTTTCATAAAATTCCTGCTTATTAATTGAATAAATAACAAAATTTTCCTTTTCGTTAGTTTTTTCGTTTATTCGTCTGTCTCTTAAAATAGCTTCTTTTTTCATCCCGATTTCTTCTAGAATTATATTAGTGTTTACGTTTTGTTCATAATATGAACATTCTATTAATTCAACATTCTTTTTTATAAATAAAAAATTAAAAATTTGCACTAATGCATCTTTCATAAAATTATTGTCCCAATATTTATAAGACATCATCCATGAAATATTGCACATTTTGTTCTTTGGTGAATAATTACTAACTCGTATACTCCCTACTAAGTTTTTTGTAACTTTATCTTCTACTGCCCATATTGGTTCGTCTGTATAATATTCGTTTATTGCTGATTTTATTATCATTTTAGTTTTTTCAATGCCTTCAATTATTTTTCTTTCGTTTTCTCCAGCTATGTCAATGTTATTTTCATCTTCTATATTTTCATCAAGATTAAGATATGCTTGTTTAGCATCTTTCATTTCAAATCTTCGTACAATAACATTGTTTGTTTTAAAATGCTTTGTCATAAAATCTCCCCTTTTTACTTACTGTTAACACTAATATATTGAATTTTATCTTATTCTGCGACAACATACACTATTATAAGAATCATTTATGACAAATAAGTGACTAAAATAATTAAATTTTAGTCACTTATTTTATTTAATATATATCCTATTCCTCTAACTGTTTGTATTGTTTGTTTTTCATGACCTTGTGAGTCTGAAATTTTTAATCTTAATCTTTTAATGTATACAGATAATGTATTGTCATTTACATAGTTTCCATCTATGTCCCATATTTTATCTAACAGTTCTTCTCTGGTTATTACTTTATTAATATTATTTAAAAACATTAATAGAATTTTATATTCTAAACTTGTCAAATATATTTCTTTTAGATTTTTATACACTTTTGCTTTATCTGTGTCTACTTTCAGTGTTCCATATTTTATTATATTTTCGTATTTTTTACCTGGTGTATATCTTCTTAATACACTTTTTATTCTAGAAACTAGCTCGCTATTTCTGAGAGGTTTTGCTATATAATCATCTGCACCTATGTCAAGTCCATATACAATATTAGATTCTTCAATTCTTTCAGAAATAAAAATTACAGGCCTATCAGACATGCTTTTTATATATTTGCATATTTCAAATCCCGTTCCATCTGGTAATTGCACGTCTAATAAAAAGAGATCAAAGTCATTGTTTTTTATAACTTCCATTGCTTCTCTTTTTGTATTTATAATTTGCACATTAAAATTTTCCTTTTTTAGTATGTATTCTAAGCTTTCTATTATACTACTACTATCTTCAACAACTAATATTTTTATACTATTTTCTATATGACTTAACATATTATCCCTCTCCATTTCACATTATTATGTGCTCGGTATAATGCTTTATGTTAAGTGATATTATATCAACATTCTACTCATTTTTCAATAGTTTTTCGCAATTATGTATAGTTTTTATTTATATTAAACTATTTTATTGTTTTAATTGCTTCTTCTGTAACTTTGTTTTTATCAAACTTGTTAAATACAAATATTAAAACTACTGCTACCGCAATTATTGCAATGTATATTAAACCTGCTGTTTTTAAATTTCCTGCTAAAATTTTCTCTCCAGCATATGTTGAAGAAATTATTGATGGAATTCTTGCAAGTGTAGATATTAGAATAAACTTCCATGGCTTAATTGGAAGCAATCCTGCAATGTATACAAGCAAATCTTTTGGCGTACCTGGTAATAAAAATAGAATTAGCATTATTATTTCTACTTTCTTAGGATCTTGAAACAGTTTGCTTTTTTCTATTTTTTTCACCTTTTCCTCATCGCTAAATGCATATACAAATTTTCTTCCTAAAATTCTTACCAAAAAGAAAATTGCTGTTGAAATGATTGCGGAAGAAATTAAAATAAATATTGTTCCGCCTACGCCTCCATAGCACATTCCTGCAAGAATTTCAATTGGTTCACCTGGAATTATGAATAAAAATATCTGTGCTACCTGTAAACCGAATAATAATAACATTCCTAAAAAGCCTGAATTCTGTATTCTATTTTTAAATTCTATTTTACCTTCCGTAGTTGTTAAATTTCTTATTATAGGAAAGAAATTTATTGTAGCAATTACAAATATTGCTACCACAATTATTAATATTAATATTTTTAATATATTTGCTTTTTTCTTATGATTCATTTTCTGCTCCTTTATCTGCTACTTTTCTTTATACATATATCATAACATACAAAAAGCAATTTATCAATTTAAAAAGTTGCAATCTTTTGGATTCTTAAAACTCAAATACCAAGCCATTCCATTCTTGTTTTCTTCAATCTCTTTATTTCTTCTCAATAATTCATTGAAAGTTGTTGGACTCTTTGCAATAACTGGATTACAAGGAATCCAATTTGCTGGAGTTGATGCGTCATTTCTATCAGCTATCTGTAAAGCTTGCAATGCTCTTAAAATTTCCGGAATACATCTTCCGCACATTCATAGGATAGACTAAAATAAGTCTAATTACACCTTTATCATCTATTATAAAAACATTTCTTACAGTTGCTGTAGAGCTAATGTTTGATGCAACCATTCCATATTTCCTTGCAATTTCCCCGCTTCTATCAGCAATTACCGGAAAAGGCACTTTTATGCCTGTCAAACAGTAAATATTATATAGCCATGCTAAATGAGATGCATTTGAATCTATGCTTAATCCGTAATAAGCATGTGTTTAATTGTTCAAAATATGTATTTGCCTTTGAAAATGCTATAAATTCTGTTGTACATACAGGGGTATGCTCCTTAATATGGGTATCCGCCAAACTTGTCTCTTCTGAATCCCTAAACATATTTGTGTTTTTTTATTACAAAATTTAAATTACTGTTGATTAATTTAAAATTCTATTTGTACTATGTCAGTAACTTAATATTAGCTTTCAAATCAAATTTTACAGTCTTGTCATGATAAATCCATACTGTATCGATTATGTATTCAAGCATTGCTCTGCTTGGTTCTTCACAATTAATTATTTCATCAAAATAGTTTATTGCCGTTTTAATGTTTTCTATTTTTTCTGTAATTAATTGTTCTTCTTGCTTTTCGAGCATTTTCTTTAATTTAATTATAGTATCTAGTTTTTCTTTTTCCAATTTAGTATATGTATCTGTTATTAGTTCTCTTTGTTCTATATTGATTATCGTTGATAAGTCTTTTATTTTCTGTTGTAATAACATTTTATATTCTAAGTTGGTCTGTTCTAATTCTTGTTGTAATTTCTTTTTATTGCTTTGTTTATTCTTTTGACAATGTGAGACCCTGATTTCATTTATTTTGTTAAAATAGACCATTCTCGTTACTTTTAAAAACTCTTTAAATTGAATCCATATATCTTCTTCTGGCACTTCGTGCACCTTACATCTTTTTGGTCCATATTTTTTATAATCGTTACATTCATAAGCTTTTTTGTTATTCTTTCTTCTAATAACCATTCCGGATGCTGCTCTACCACATTCTGCACATTTGCAAAATCCTCCAAAGAAATAGTTTCGTTTTGCTCTTCCGACTTTTTGAGCTCATAGCTACTTTTCTTTTTCTTATTTCATTTGCTAGCTTAAATGTTTCTGGTGATATTATTGCCTCGTGATGATTTTCAAAGATAAAGTGTTCGCTTTCTGGCAATTTTATTGCTTTACCTCTAATTGATAAAGTCTTCTTTTTGTGTGTTCTTAAGGTTCCGCAATATATGTCATTACCAAGAATATTTTTTATCATATAATCTGACCATAGTTTTTGAACTGGGTGTTTATAAATACGTCCTCTTTCTAAATGTTTTTTTTGATAATATACAGATGGCGTTGGATAGCTATATTTTTCATTTAGTATGTCTGTTATTTTCTTCATTCCATAGCCATCTATGTATAATTTAAAAATAAGTTGAATAACAGGCTTTATATCTTCATCTATATAAAGTTTAGTTTGGTCATCTTTATCTTTTATATATCCATAATGATTTCCCATTATAAGTCTTCCTGTTTTTTGTTTTGAATACATATGGTCTCTTGTCTTTTTAGAACAGTCTTTTACATATCTTTCATTGTACCAAGTTGTAATTCCTATTGTGTCATCTCTATCATTTAGAACATCATAACTTCCTCCCATTTCTGACACTAATATTAAATTTTTTTGCATATTTTTGAACTCATCTATTAATACTAAAACTTTGCCATTATTTCTGCCTATTCTTGAAAGATCTTTTGCTAGTACAACATCTATTTCTCCAGTATGTACTTTTTTAATCATTTTTGAGAACTCTGGTCTATCTAAAGTATAGCCTGAAAAATTGTCATCTATGTAGAAATCATCTTCCGATATTCTCCAACCCCTAGTTATTGCATAGTCTTGAAGTATTACTTTCTGTTCTTCTATGCTTGAATAATTTTCTTTGTCTTCATCTCTGCTTAATCTACAATATCCTACTACTCTCATATATATCTGCTCCTTTCGTTTCTTTTAGAAATTATTGTTTAGCTTGATATATATGTAAATTGCTGTTTTAGATATTAAACTCATTATATTACATTGCATTGTCTTTTTCCACCTCAAACATAATAATTTTTTCTAATATTTTTAAATAATCATTATATCCGCTTACAAATATAGCTACCTTGGTATTTGTGCTTTTTATTTCTTTTATTTTTTCTTGTGTTACTTCATTTTGCATTTCTTCTTTGGTGAGATATATTTGAATATATGTAATTTGATTGTATTTTGATTTCAGTACTCTCATAATGTTCCTCCGTAGTAAATATTATGTTTTTAGAATATATATATTCTTTTTTCTTCTCTACTTATAAAATTTAAAACGTATGCATTAATCCTCTATATTATGAAAATAGTATTTTCAATTTACATAGAATTGATTCCAGTATTCGTCTGGATGCTCTCTTTCTATATAATTATTTTTATTTGTTATATTTCTTTTTATAACTTTACACTTATTCACTATAGGTGATAGCTCCTTTTGACCACTTATATAGTTATTTGTAGCTATTGGAGAGAGTCGTTCACAATTATAGGTATTGGCATTTTTTACAATAGGAATAATCACTCTATTCTCTATTTCCTTGCTTCCAGTTTTATAATTTAGTTTAACTTCTACATAATCTCTAGCTTTTAATTTACTTATAATCTTCGAAGTTCTTCCAGTTGATACATTTATAATGCTAGCAATATATCTATTGCTAGCAAAACAACATTTTTCGTTTTTCACTTAAACATAGAATAACTGATAATACAAATTTTTCAGTAATAGATAAGTCCATATCAAATATTATATTCTCCGGTATCCATATTCCTTTTAATCTTGTTGTTGCCATATTTTACCTCCTTTCAATTTTTTCAGTATGTACTATTCTTTTCTTTGCATATTTCTGTAAGGGCTCGATTGCATAAAAAAGAAATATCTAATTTTGATGTGAACATTTTAGGTGTCACTTCAATTTCTAGATATCTCTTTCTAATTTTTTCATAATTAACTCGTAGAGCAAGAATAGTTGTCGGACAGACAACATTAAACAGCTTGAAGGCAGAGCCTTTAACTAGTATTACAAGCCACTAATTTATATGACATTTGTCAGACATTTTTTATTACATTTTTGCGCAAAATAAATAGTGGAGTTGTTTTTGTTTTCTCCACTATACCTATTATACTATCAAATTTTCAATATTCTAGTCCTTCTTTATTTGTCCTATGTTTTTTGTTCTTACTTTTTTATCCTATTTTTTATTCATATAAAAGTCCCAGTGGGACTTTTACCGTAAAATCTGGTATTAATTTTGCATAACCTATCATAAAATATCTTTTAATTCCATTTTAATACCATAAAAAACTCTTCAACATCAGGTGCTGAAGAGTCCTACTATTAAACAAATTCTTAAATTCAGTGTTTATATATTGAAATTACAATTCTAATTCATTGTCTTCTATTTTATCTTTTTCTATCATAGACTTCAAAATCTCGCTAAGCATAGATATTACGAATCTTACTGGAACATCTTTTTCTACTTTACGCACTCCACCATTTTTTACTTTATAATCATATCTTAAAAATTGTAGTGTTTTTGCATTATCACCTTGTTCAATTGGTTCATTTGGATAATTTTCTCTTAATATATATCCAGCGTATGCTTGATTAATTTTCATTGCAAACTCCATAATAGAATTCTTTTTAGCTGTTTCAGTTCTTAACAATTTTGGATCTAGACTATTTCTAGATGATAATTTTGACGAAAATCTTGCTCTATCTAAAGCATCTGCGTCCTTTATTATAGCAGATACTTGTTTTATCTTTTCTAAATCTTCGGTCTCATCTACGCCATAATCTCTACATAGCTTTAACATTATTTTCTCATCTACTTCTCCTGGAATAGTATCGTTAATAACATGATAAGCAATCGCTACTTGAACAATCCCTATTTCATCTTGTGTTATTCCGTATGGATTAATTGGATTTTCTTTAAAATAGTTCCATGCAATTTCTGCACTAAGAACTCCATGTTCACCATTATCTCTATCTTTTGTTCTACCAGAATCATGGAAAGCAGCTGAGGCTAATAAAATTCTCATTTGTCTTTCATCTAAATTCTCACTTAACGCAATAATTTGTGAAAATAACATAACTTTCTGAATATGTCCTATCTTATGTTGATACCCCAGTTCTGGAGTTAATCCTTTATAAAAATCACTTTCTGAAATTGCATTAAATGATTTGGAAAACTGGCTATTACTATCTAAAAATTGATATGGCATAAAAAATCCTCCTTATACTTTTATTGTATTTTCATTATATTTTACAAGTTGAATTGCACTATCTAAAGTTTCCGTACAACATAGTTTTCCGTGATTATCTACATATGTTAATTCATTTATTCCCGTTATTTTTTTTGAATCATTTATGTCCTTAGACAAAACTATTTCATCTTTAAATTTACATGAATCTGTCACAGTTCTAATTTCGTATCCTTCCCTTCTAGATTTATATATTACATATTTTATTTTCTTATTATCAGATAGCTGAAATGCTTTTTTGTATGGCATTTCTTTGTCAAATATTAAATAATAATCTTTACAATTTGATGCTTTATCTAAAACAACTTCTATTCCTTCTACTTCGGCTATTGCATTTTTTATATAAACCTCCCAAAATCCATCAGCTAAGCTTAGTGCATTCACAAAAGCCTCATCTTCTGAGATATCTTCATTCCATCCGAGGATTACACAGCTTAATAAAATCTGGCGATATTTTGTTCTCTACATATTCAAATTGCATATTGTCTGCTGCATCGATATTTTGTATTAATTCCCTATCCATATATTCAAATGTTTTATCTATATATTTAACTCCTATTTTCTTCAAGTATTCCTTACCAAATTTTCTCCATAATAGACCTATAGATGAATAAAATATTCCATTATTTCTTTGACCATTTCTACTCTTTTGATGATGATCAAACTCCCCTAACCCTATATCATAAACAATTTTATCTTTTACATCTTTATTTCCTATAGTAGGAACTCTTGATAAGATTACATTATCAATTATCTTACTTAAAAAAATTGTTGATATAACATCGTCGACATGAAATCTACCTGAGTGCGTTATACAGTTTGCTTCATCTATTTGAGTGGTTAACTGTATATTTTTATATTTATTTGAACACATAGCTTACCTCCTTGGTATTCATTATACAACAATATTAAAATTTATTAAACAGTATTTTTTATCTTTCATCTTCTCCATGTTGAATATTTGATTGATTCAAAACATCTGTACTTCCATTTGTATTCTCTCTACCAATAATAAATCTTGGAAGAATTGGTGATAAATCCACACATGAAAGTTTTTCTGGTTGAATTGACTTTTTACAACAATAATTTTTCCCAGGATTAACTTTTCCTAGAATAATATCATCAAATAATAACTCCATACCTTCATCATCTAAATATTGTTCCATTTCAATATCATCATTTATCCCAACATCTTTTACTGGAACAAACATTAAACATGGCATAGTATCCTTATATTCAACCCAACATTTCTTGAAAAAATACACTATTTTCTTAGCATCTTCAACTGACATTTTTCTATCTTTTATAAGCCATATAATTGCTTCAAGTGATGTTCTGTAATCTCTGTTTGCATAACCATTTCTTCTTTCCTCTGGTATACTATCAAAATATACATAACTTTTTCCACAAAAATAGCTAAACCATTGTGGTGAATTTGCATATCCCATAGAATGAATTGGAAATCCATCAAAGAACCAACCAGTTTTATTTTCTAAAATGTCTGCCACAGCATGTCCAAGTGGGCTATATGGAGTATCAGGTGAATATTTCCTATATATTTGTTCTATGTATAATAATTCTTTCTGTTGCTGAAGAGTAGCAATATTATCCCTTAATCCTGTAGCCATTTTCATTTTTATTGATGCACTATTAGCAGCATGAAATACATATCCATTTTTCTTAAAATTTTTATATGCATATTCAATTATTTCTTTTTTTCTTAAGTCAATCTCATTTTTAGGAATTCCTAATTTTTCTGCAATTTTCTCCTTAAGAAATCTCATTTGTTCTTCCCTATTATGCAGAAACATATATTCACCAACATTTTGGGAACTTCTAAATAATATGCAATATCCGACAAATCTACAAAATTCCTTTTCTACTTTTTTTATATCCTCAGGACTCATTCCTCTACTCTGTGTACACATTTTTCTAACCACAGGATTTGCTAATCCTTCCTTAATTATCTCACCCATATAATTGGCATAGTTCTCTTTCGTTATAATATCTCCTTCATCTAATATCATATATACTCCTTTTCTATTTGCCATTTTTATACTATGAAAATATTTTTCTATTTTTAAAATAGTGGGCAATGAAAATATTTCATTGCCCAAACACACTTAATGTAAAATATTCACATATTCTTCCAACCAATTTGCCATCATAAGAGTTTGTGGATTTTTTCTCTGGGCACTCATGTCAGCATTCTTAATGTATTTATCATCTGAATTTCTGAAAGTATTATCATTGATTGCCCTTCGAACACTTCTTAATGAATAATAAACGTCATAAAAAGTCCATTTATCAACCAGTTTTGTAGGAAGTGCTCTAACATCTGAATACCCATTTAAAAACGCTGTAACATCTTCACTATTATAATTTCCATTTGACTTGAGTACGCTAAGCATCTTGTACAAATCAAGAGTAGGATCGCCAACCATAAAATTCTCAAAATCAATCAGATAATATTTTCCTTCCGTTTGACTAAAAATAATATTTGCTGGTCTGAAATCTCCGTGAACATATGTAAAGTGCAACTCCCGAAATATTTTTTTGCTTTCATTTTCTACAAAAAACATACTCTCGATGAAATCTTCTTCGTAAGGTGCTAACTTTTGCCTAATTCCTAACATATCTGCCAAAATCGTAACAACCCAAGTGTTTTCATCGTTGTGACTACTAACATTCACATTATGGAAATTCCCCATCAATCTTCCAATTTCGTATAAAATCTTCTTTGTTAAATGGGTAGTATACTCATTTAGCGCAACTCCCGCAATGTAGTTTTCAACTATTACGTTTCTTTCCGGACTTACAAACTGCACTGTTGGTACATTTATTGTAGTATTGCTCATAATCTGCAATCCTACAATACATTTTTCCATCCGCTCTCGACTAATAAAGGTCTTTACGATATGATTTTTGAATAATCTTACATCATTACTATAAGAATTAAAACACATTAAATCATTCCGTTTCTTTAAATAGTCATTGATTAAATCTAAGTAGTTCTCCATGTGATTTCCTCCTTATTGGTGTTTATAAAATATTATGTTTACATTTTATCATATTATGTAAAGCTTGTCAATCTTTTCTAATTGTTTTGATTCTCCTTATAATTTTGATTTTCCAGATTTTTGTTCATATAAAAACTACCACTTAGAGCAGCCAAAGTAATTGAGTTATGTAATCATTTAAGGATTATATAACTTAACCACTTTGACGGACCTACTGCAAAACAAATACCTAAAACAGCAACAAACCACATATATACTAAGCCTTAAAAAATATCCCTATATTACAGCCTACACCGGGGTAAAATCTCCGTGGATGTGAAAATAAAACAATCCATTTTCCTATGTAATCTGTTAGTTTTATATGTCCCATTGTTGTTTCTGCTTCAAAATCAGGAGCAATTTGTCCGAAGCTTTACATTTCCATTCATCATTATTTCATAATCCATAATTAAACCTCCAATCATTTTTCATATAATATGTTTAAATGTGTTATTTGACACTCAAGTAATTTTCTTTTACCTACTGTAATAACATAAATAAAGAAAGACATATTGCCGAGGTGAAACCAAAAAGTTCACTTCAACAATATGTCTCTTTTTTATTTATTATCATATTTTAAGAACACATCACTAATGTAATTTTTTCTATACATATCAATCATTGCAAAATACCTTTCATGAGTTCTCCAGCCACTTTCTGTTGAACCTGAACCTGTTGTTACTAATTTTACATTTGGATATGTTTGTCTTATTAAATTATAAGATTCTGCTGGTATTCTATCACTTACCAACCACAATCTCTCCAAAAGAGGTAATTCCAAAATTCCATTTATGTCTGAGAATCTATAATTAAAGCTTATGTTTAAATCAACCAATTCCTTACATTCAGCAAGTGGTGTTGCATCTGTTATGTCATTCATAAATAATTCAAGATAATGCAAATGTTTCATATTTGCTAATGGAGAGATATCTTTTATTCTATTATCTGCTAAGATTAAAACTCTTAAATTAGGCAAATATTCGCCTAATACAGATATATCTTGTATAGCCTGATGTCCTAAATCTAATGCTTGTAGCTCTGTACAATATTTTAAAACTTGTATATCTTCAGTTGTCATTCTTCTATAATCATATTGTGTTACCAACACAGAAAATGATACAGCATCTGTTCTAACTGACCATTTGCTTAGATGGACAACCCAATCAATTCTAGTATTCGGAAACTGTTCTCTTAAATTTCCTAATTCTTCATTTGATAAGTTTGTATAACTCATATCTAATTTCTTTAGATTGGTTAATAAAATTAATGATTTTTTAAAGTCTTCTATATTAGGTATTTGTTTTCTAGATAAGTCTAGAGTTTCAATATTACAATCAACTTCTTCACCTAATACATCAACCATCCATTGAAACTTTATGTTTGGAAACGTTTGTTGCAAAATGATTTTTTCATCTTTGCTTAAATTTTGATTATACAAATTTACTTCTTTTAAACTAGGCAACATTTTTAAATGTTTTTGAAGATTGGCATCTATCACAACATCTGATAAATCTAACGAAGTATCGCTTTCCAAAACTTTTTTTCCGTATATATTAAAATATATAGTTCCTTTAAAATTATTATTTGGAAAACTTTGTTTTATTTTCTGCTGATCTTCATATAATATGAATTGTTGCTCATGAGTCTGTATTGACACAGCGGCAGTATTATTCATAGTTTTTGATTTTTCTATTTCTTGTATAACTTCTGTAATAAAGGGTAATAAATTTTCTAACGCTAAATACATTACTATTAAAATAATTATAATTATCATCATTGAACCAAAGTTCATAGGCGTTTTATTTTTTTCCATTATTCTTTCCTTTTCATTTGTTTATTTTATGTATAGACTTTATATATCTATATGTTTACATTAGTTTGTTTAAATCGTCAATAATTTGGTGCTTGTCCATTTTTCTTCCGATAAACACAAGTTTAACCATTCTGTCTCCCACTTCATCATCCCAATCTTTTAATGCATCTGGATCATTTTTTACTATTTGTTCTAAATCTTCTTTTGGAGCTGATGCTAACCAATATCCTGTTTCTGAAACCTTAAATTGTTTTCCTGCTTGTTCAAATAAATATGACATGTCATAGTCTGATTTGAACCATACTAGACCTTTACATCTAATAACTGATTTTGGGAATGATTCGTTTATATATTTCTCAAATTTTGCAACATCAAATGGTTTTCTTGATGTATACACAAATGTTGAAATTCCATATTCTTCAGCTTCGCCCTCTTCATGGTCATGGTGGTGATGATGCCCATGTTCATGATGATGATCATCATCGTGTTCGTGATGGTGTTCATGATTGTCTTCTTCGTGGTCGTGGTGATGCTCATGCTCATGCTCTTCTTCCTCGTTATCATCATTTTCCAATTCTTGAATCCAACCAGCTGAGCTTGTAATTTTTTCAAAATCAAAGTTGTTTGTATCCATTATTTCTTTAACATCTACTTTAGAATAATTTGTTTCAATTATTTTTGCTGTAGGTTGTAATTTTTTTATAACTGCTTTAACTGTGTTTAATTGTTCTGTTGTTATATCATCTACTTTATTTAAAACAATAACATTACAAAATTCAATTTGTTCTATTAGAAGATTTTCGATATCTTCTTCATCAATATCTTCTTTTACTAAATCTTCTCCACAACCAAATTCTGTAGCTAACCTCATACTGTCTACTACTGTTACAACATTATCTAATCTACATAGTTTAGGTAGACCGTATTGTTCCAATGAATTAGAAAGAACAGTAATTGTTTGGGCTATTGGAAGTGGCTCACAAATTCCACTTGCTTCTATCATAATGTAGTCAAATTGTCTTGTTTTTAATATATCAACTATTTGTTGCATTAAGTCTTCTTTTAATGTACAACAAATACATCCATTTGATAGTGGTACAACTTTCCCACTATCTTTTTCTTGTATAAATCCTCCGTCAGCAATTAGCTTTGCATCTATGTTTACTTCTCCTATATCGTTAACAATTACAGCTACTTTATAGCCTTCTTGATTTGTTAATATATGATTCATTAATGTAGTTTTTCCTGCACCTAAATAACCTGTTAATAGTGTAATTGGTGTAATTTTATTTTCCATTGTTAATTCCTCCATTTCTATTATGTTCACATTATATCACATTGTGTCAATAGGTCAAGCATAGTAGTCTGATTGACTTTTTTCAACATTTTAGCAACTTAATTATTTTATTTTTTCAAACAACGTTTTAACCTTATTTACAACATAACTGCTTCCGCCCTTATTTTCTACATTTTCGACCATGCTTATAATCATTAATTGTTTTTCACTATTCTCATCTGCAATAAAAGCATTAAACCAACCATATTCTTTTGCATTTTCACCTTTGGCAGATTTGGTTTCTGCTGTTCCAGTTTTTCCTGCTATTGTTAAGCCTTCTATTTTTCCAGAGTGTGCTGTTCCTTCAGGATTTTCTACTGTTTGAATTAAATCATTTTTTATTTCATCTGCTACTTCTTTTGAAAAAGCATTTTCTTTTAAATATGTTAACGTTGTATCTGATTTAAACTCTAGATATGGCATTACCATATTTCCATCATTTGTAAATGCACTGTAAATTGAAGCAAAATGTATTGGATTCAATTGTATTTGACCTTGACCATATCCACTGTCTGCCAATTGAACTTCACTTGTGAATTTCCCTTCGTTAGAAATTTTTGATTTAACTATATTCATTTCAAATCCAATATCATTTTCAAATCCTATATTTTTTAATTGTTCTTCCATTTTTTCAGTTCCAATTTTTAAAGCAGTTTTAGCAAAAAATATGTTATCTGAATTTATAAGTGCATTCAGTAAATTAGCAGGACCATTATATGTTTTTAATGTAGTAATATTATATGTTCCCCATGAATTATCTTTTTGCCAACTTGTTCCACTCGCCTCATATTCTGTTTCTCCTGTTATTGTTCCTGATTGAAGTGCTATAGCACCAATAATAGGTTTGAATGATGAACCTGGCGCATAACTTTTTGTAAATCTTGCTAATAAAGGATTGTTTGCGTTATTACTAATATCATTCCACTCTTGTGTTGTCATTCCAATTATAAATTTATTTGGATCATATGATGGAGTACTTACTAATGCTAATAATTCTCCTGTTTTCGGATTCATTACTACTGTAGAACTATTGTCTCCAGCGTATGTATTATATACAGTTTCTTGAATATTTGAATCTATTGTAAGCTTTATATTTTCCCCATCTTCTTTTTCTGTTTTTAAAATTGTTTTCTTTGCCTCTCCTTTTTCATTAACTAGGTTTATTTCGTATCCATCTTTTCCTTTTAGCCTATCATTATAAATACTTTCTAACCCTGTTTTACCAACTAAACTATTCTTGTCTAATGTTTTATCTTTTTCCAAATCTTCAGCATTTGCTTTTTGAACATATCCTGTTATGTGAGCAGCTTTTTCTGCTAATGGATATACTCTTGAAGCAATATCCTTAATTTTAACTCCATCAATTTGATTTAACGCTATTAGTTTTGTTTGATTTTGTTTTGATATTGTTGTTAATTCAACAAAAGTATCAGATTTTACATATGAAGCACTCATTTTTTTATTAATATTTTCTGGTGTTAATCCTAAAATTTCAGCTACTTTATTAATATCTTGCGTTTTTGTTTCCTCGTTCATCCACCCTGGAACTAAACCTACTGAAGCGACATATCCTCCTCCAGCAAGCAAAATGCCATTTCTGTCTATTAAACTTCCACGTTTGGCATATGTTCTTGAAATATCTATTTCATCTGATTCTTGCATTTCTGGATAAATTGCTTCATAACTCCAATTGATGTAATGTTTTTTGTCAGACTGTTTTTGCATTTTAACAGCATTATTGAACGTAATTTCTCCATATGCCGAATTTGCTTTTACAGAATAAGATACATTAGTATTATTTGTATCGATTTTATCTACTTTTACATCGCTTATTTCTATGGTTTTTATATCTAATTTATTAAATATGTTTTCGTATGCCTCAGCAAAATCTTGTTTACTAATTTTATTCTTACTTTCTGAACTTAATAATTCATATGCTTCTTCATAATTTTTCTTATTAATGCATTCTGCAAAATTTGAAATTACGCTATCAGGAGTGTTTAGTTCTTTTTCATTATTTTTCTTTGCAGAATATAGACTATATCCTAATCCAATAAGTATTACTGTTACTAAAACTGCGATAATAGTTCCAAATATTATTACTTCTTTTTTATTTTTTTCCATATATTTATACCAAAACCTTTCGTTTATTTAAAATATAAGACAAATATCTGGAATTTTTTGATATTTGTCTTATATTTTAAATAAATGTATTTGAATTATTTAATTGTATATCCGTTGTCTTTTAACTCTTTTTCAAATGCTTCTTTTGTAAGTTCATCAACAGATAAACCTTCTTCTTCAGCATAAGCTTGAGGATCAAATGTTATAATAACTTTATTATCTTTAACTTCGAATTTCATACCTTCTTCATCGTTTAAGTATGGTAATACTCCTTTAACAGTTTCTACTGTTTCTTCATCTTCTAATTCTCTTGTCATAACAATAGAGTTAGCTTTATTGTCTTCGAATGTAATTTCTATAGTTTCTTCAAATTTTCCGAAGAATTCTTCTTCTCCACTTTTTGTTCCTACTAATTTATTATCATCCTTTGTAGCAACTATTTCCTTATCATTATCTTTCTTTTTGTCAGATTTTTCATCATTATTACATCCAGCTAAAGTTACTAATAAAACAACCATAGCTAGTAATATAAATATATTTTTAATTGTTTTTTTCATTATTCTTTCTCCTTTTATTTTATTATTATATAGGACAAATATTTCAATATGTTGATATTTGTCCTATATTTTTAAGTAAAAATTGGATTATTTTACTTTATATCCTTCATCTTCTAGATCTTTCTTTAATGATTCTCTTGATAAATCATCATCCTCTAATCCTAATTCTTTAGCAAATGATTTTGGCTCACATGTTATAGTAACTTTTTTACCATCAACTTCGAATTTCATTCCTTCGTCTGTGTTTAGGTATCCTATAAGCTCTTTTATACTTTTTGCTGTTTCTTCATCTTCTAATTCTCTTGTCATAACAATTTTATCAGCTTTTTTGTCTTTGAATGTGATTTCGATTGTTTCTTTATATTTTCCAAAGAAATTATCTTCACCATCTTTTGTTGCAACTAATTTTTTATTTTCACCACAACCTGTTAAAGCTAATAATAATACTGCCATTACCATTACTAGTAAAATACTTTTTGCAGTTTTTTTCATTTTTTCACCACCTTTCAGTATATGCTTATTATACATATAAATAATTAAATTGTCTAACTTTTTTTGTAATTTTTATTATTTTTTTAATATAGTTTATTTACTACATATAGATTTACTTGACAATCTATTATTAATATGATATTATGTATACACTAAATGGGTATACTTTATTTCATTTCAAACTAAAAGACAACGCAGAAATGCGATTGGGCTTTTTTGAGAATAATCCAACAAAATATCCTTTATTTATATAAAGTTCCTGGCATTATTGGGTGTTGGAAAATGGAAATGAACAAACTCGCTGTTACTGATAAACAGCGAGTTTTGATTTTTACTCAATTTTCAGATTTAATTAAAAATTTATCATAAAACAAGAAAAAATCTCAGTCCTAAGTGAACTGAGATTTTTTTAGCTACAAGAATTATATTAAACAATATTATATTCCTGCAGTCTTCTAATGGCCATTTCGAACGTTTCATCCGGAGTTAACTGTGTAGTATCAATATAGATGTTAATACAATTTCTAAAATGTGCTAAATCTACATTGTCTCTACATACTTCGTAATACGCTCTACGTGTTTCGCTTTCCTGTTTGCGTATATATTCGATATACTCAAACTTATCAGCATTTGGGTCATCTTTAATGCGTTGATATGCTGTTTCAGCTTCTGCAACAAGATGGATAATAACATTACACTTTGGAAGGTCTGCTACCTGATTCATATTAGCAATCCATGAATAGCTATATCCCTGAACTGCACCATGTACAAATGAATCTAAGAAACCTCTTTGGGTAAGTATAATATCATATTTGCCTGATTTATACCAATCTTTGTATTTCTCAGCAAATATTCTATTATCCAAAGCGAATATCATGCGATCTGTGTATGAATCTTTAGATTCATTCAGCAAATCATTAACAAGATGTTCGTCATGTGGAAGTCTACTCCGCTTTACCCGAAGATTCTTTTCCTCAGTAAACCATTTTTCCAGATTGCTTACCAATGTGGTCTTACCACTTCCGTCTAAACCTGAGACTACCACCCATTTTACTTTGTTGCCTTCCATTAGTCATACCTCCTTAATTGCTTTTCCTATAAACTAGGAATTTTCTAAAAATGGATACTTTAATTATATAACATTTTATACTTTATGTCAAATTATTGTTATTTTATTTACATATCATCTTCAAAAGCTCTTCATCTCTTCTAGCAAAAGCCTCTTTAAATGTTACATTTTGATTCTCACCAATAGCTTCATAATCAACGTCCACTATATTAAACTCTTCAAAGTTTTTCTTAACATCTTCATAAAGTTTAGTTTTCTTTCCACCTTCAACTGAAAATGGCTTATGCATAACAATATTCAAATTAGTATTTTTTACATTAACAACATCTTTAATAACATTATTTAAAAATCCATAATCATTATTACAATCGAAAAATATAATTGTATCGTTGTTTTTTATAATACTGTTTAACTTATTTCTAACATCTATATAATCAGATACATATATATTTCCATTTTTCTTTTCCAAACTGCTTGAAATATTTATATTAGACAGACTATTGTTGTTATGCGTATATGTATGTATATTATAAAATTGAACATTGCCATTTTGGTCGTATTTATTGATTAATTCATCTGAAATGCTGTTATCAAAATATATAAAAGTAATATTAGACACATTTCCTTGGTTCCAGTCCATTGTATAGAATTTTTCTTGAGTTTCTTCATCAATCTCATCTTTATACTTTCTGAATCCCATAGCTTTAAAAAATAAAACTGCATTATTATTTCTTTCATACACTTCTACAACTAAATTATCGCAATCCTGCTTAGCTTTTTGAATCAGAATCTCTCCTATGCCCTCTCTTTGTATTTCAGGTTTAACTTGAATATTTACAATTCTTCCCTTGCTATTTACTGCTATAAAAGCTTTAATTTCTGCAGCTTCTGTATACACGTAAATTTTACTTTTCATAAACTCGTCTCTTGCATTTATATAATTATCTATCCAGTATTGGTTATCTATGAATCCCTGAAATCTTTGATTATTATCTTTCCATATTTTCATTATTATATCAATGTCTTTTTTATCAAATTGCTTTACCATTTTTCTTTTGCACCTCTTTCCCTGTATCCCAAATGAATGGTTCTTAACGGACTAAAATTTGTACATTAAATATCATAGAAATATGTAGATTCTAAATCTGCTTCGTGTAATAATAGTGCTAGAGGATATCTTTTAAATGCTGCACTAATTGTATTATACTGTTCCTTTGGTTCTGTAAATCCCATGTGCCAGCGAATTGCGTATTTTTCTTCTGGTGTTAATTTTATATATTCTGTTAACATCATAACAGATTTTTCTCCATGTCCAAAAGGAATAGTATCATCAATTGTGTAGTATGGTACTTTTTCCCATTCTCCTCTTTCATTCTTAGCATTTCTATAATCCACTTTGTAAAAATTCACTTTACAGATATCGTGTAAAAGTGCTGATATAATCAAAGTATCCTCTTGCCACTCCATATTCATTACATTGTTTTTTGCTTTATGTTTTAATATTTCATAAACCTTCATACTATGCTCTAAAAGCCCACCTTCATAACTTCCATGAAACCTAGTACTTGCTGGAGCTGTATAGAAGTCTGTTTTTTCTTCTATAAATTTAATAAGTTCTTCTATTCCTTCTCTATTTGTGCTTCTTAATAATTCAATAAACTCTTCTTTCATCTGTTTTCCTTTCTTTTTATTTTCACTATTTCATGTTTGATTTAATATACTCAATTTCTTCGTCTCTATCTAATCTTGCAAATAAAGGCTCTCCTTTTTCGATAACCCTTGTATTTTCTGAAATTTCGTTATCTGAATATACTAAATCCCAAGATTTATTTTCTGATGATATATTTAATTGATTTAATATTTCATTAGATTTCTCTGGCATGAATGGAGATAATAAAATAGCAATTTTTCTTAATGTTTCTGCTAAATGGAACATTACAGATTTTAGTTTTTCTATATCTTCTTCTGAATCAGATTTAGAAAGTTTCCATGGTTCTGTTTCATCAACATATTTATTTGCTCTTGAAATTATTGCCCATAATTCCACTAGTGCGTTACTTACATGATATGTATCCATTGCATCTTCTACCTTAGCAATTTGTGTTTTTATTGTTTCTTCTAATGAATTGTCAAATTCAGTTCTAACCTTGATATTTGTAGGAATAACTCCATCAAAATATTTATTTATCATTCCGATTGTTCTACTTAGTAAATTTCCTAAATCGTTAGCTAAGTCATAGTTAAACCTATCTACAAAGTCTTCTGGTGTAAACATTGAATCTTGGGCAAAACTCATTAATCTTAATAAATAATACTTTGTTGCATCTAATCCATATCTATTTACTAAAACTTCAGGATAAACTACATTTCCGACAGATTTAGACATTTTTCCATCTTTCATTACAACCCAGCTGTGTGCATATATTTGTTTTGGTAATTCTAATCCTAGTGCATGTAAGAAAATAGGCCAATATATACCATGGAATCTTATTATTTCTTTTCCTACAACGTGCAAATCAGCTGGCCAATATTTGTTGAATAATGTATCATCATCGCTAGCATATCCTAGTGCTGTAATATAGTTTGTTAGTGCATCTAACCATACATATAAAACATGTTTAGGATCATTTGGCATTGGAATTCCCCAATCAAATGTATTACGACTTATACATAAATCTTCAAGTCCAGGTTCTATAAAGTTTTTGAATATTTCTGTTTTTCTTGATTCAGGTACTATGAAGTCTGGATGCTCTGCATAAAATTCCTTTATCCATGTTTCATATTTTTTCATGTTGAAGAAATATGCATCTTCACTCATTTTAACTACTTCACGTCCACAATCAGGACATTTTCCATCAACTAATTGTGTTTCAGTAAAATAATTTTCACATGGCATACAGTACCAACCTTCATATTTTCCTTTATAGATATCTCCATTATCTAGGAATTTTTGAACTATTTTTTGAACTGCATTACAATGATAATCGTCTGTTGTTCTTATAAATTTATCATAACTTATGTCCATTAGTTCCCATAGTTTTTTTGCTGCATCAGCCATTTCATCAACATGTGCTTGTGGAGTTAATCCTCTTTTTTCTGCTACAGTTTGAATTTTTTGACCATGCTCGTCCAAACCTGTTAGCATAAAAGAATCATAACCTCTTGCTTGTTTATATCTTTTTATACAATCAGTTAAAACTTCACAATAAGCAGTTCCTATATGAAACTTTCCGCTTGGGTAATAAATTGGTGTTGTTATATAAAATTTTTTATCCATAATTTGTTTCCCCTTTCTTTTTTAATTAAGGACTGTCCTAGATTTCAAAAATTTGAAAAAAAGAACCGTCCCCAATTTTAAATTATCCTAATTTCTCTTCAATTAATTTAGCTAATCTTGTAGCTTTTTCTTTAATATACTCTTGATTTTCGCCTTCAATCATAACTCTAATTAGAGGCTCTGTTCCAGACGCTCTTATTAAAACTCTTCCGTTTCCAGAAAATTCTGTTTCTAATTTTTCTATTTCTGCTTTGATTTCTGGATCATTTTTATATTCATCTTTTTTATCGTTCTTAATCTTTGCGTTTACAAGTACTTGTGGATATGCTTTCATTATACTTGATATTTCTGAAGCTGTTTTGTTTTGTTCTAACATAGCTCTTATTAATAATATTGATGTTAAAATTCCATCTCCTGTAGGGTTATAATCTAGGCAAATTACGTGTCCTGATTGTTCTCCGCCAAGATTATATCCATTTTTAAGCATTTCTTCTAATACATATCTATCTCCAACTTTTGTTTGAACAAAATTAATATTGTTTGCTTCTGCATACTTGTTTAATCCTAAGTTACTCATAACTGTAGCTACAACAGTATCGTTTTTTAGTATTCCTTTTTGCTTAAATGAGTTTGATAAAATTGCTAATATTTTATCTCCATCTATCTCATTTCCGTTTTCATCTACTGCTAAACATCTGTCGCCATCACCATCATAAGCAATTCCTAGATTGCATTTGTTTTCAACAACAAATTTCTTTAATCCTTCTAAATGTGTAGAACCACAATTGTCGTTAATGTTTACTCCATCTGGATTATCATTTATTATTTTGTGTTTAATTCCTAGCACTTTGAATATCTTATCTGCAACTACTGATGTTGCACCATTTGCTGTATCTACTGCTACCACAAAATTTTCTTTATCAAATTGTTCTAATTCTTCTTCAAAATTCTTTCTGAAGAAATATACATATTCATCTAATAAATCTGTTCTTATTTCTGATACGCCAATTTTTTCGTTAACGGCTGTTAATTCATCTATTTTTCCAGAATCCATTACTTCTTCAATTTCTTCTTCTAATTCATCTGGAATTTTCATTCCTTTGTTACTGAAATATTTTACACCGTTAAATTCGAATGTATTGTGTGATGCTGAAATAACAACACTTGCGTCTGCTTTAAATCTTCTTGTTAAGTAAGCAACTGCTGGTGTTGGCATTACATCTAATATTTTTACGTTTGCTCCATAACTTAAGAAACCTGCTGTCATAGCACTTTCTATAAGTGTTCCAGATATACGTGTATCTCTTCCTATTAAAATTGTAGGTGCATGATCTGTATGCTTTGATAATACATATGCTCCTGCTTTTGCTACTTTGTAAACTAATTCAGGAGAAAGCTCTGTATTGGCTATTCTTCTAATTCCATCTGTTCCGAAATATTTTCTCATTTTATTCGACCTCCCTTAGTATCTATTGTATTATACAGTTTTGGGAATAATTAGTCAATGTTTATTGATACGTTTTTTACATAATTTCTAGATAATTCCTGCTGTGTCAACTTGTTATGTCCATTTGTTTCTTCACAAAATAAAAAACAGAGTTTAATCTCTGTTTTCTTATTTATTAATAATTCATAATTCTATTATTCATGTTTATCTTTTATGATATGTATTTTTCCGTTTTTCACTTCTAAAGCTGCAATAGTTACTTTAGATGGTTCATTAGTTTCTATTAATGATTCACTTCCATTTTGTAATTGTCTCGCTCTTTTTGATATTGCACTTACTAAATCATATCTGTTAATTGATTTGCTTAAAAGCTCTTCTGTGCTTGGTTTGTTTATCATTTCTTCCACTTCCTTTTCTTTTTATACATCGATAAAAAACGTAGTCCTCTTGGCTGAAATTCCGCCCGTAGACTACACTCTACTAATATTATTATAACACATTTTTCCTTTTCATGTAATAGTCATTTTTAATTTTTTAATTTTTTTTAAATTAATTATAGACAAAAAAAATAAAGTATGTTAATATAATTGAGTAATTGTTATGCCTGAGTGGCGGAACCGGTAGACGCACTGGATTCAAAATCCAGCGGGAAACCATGTGGGTTCGAGTCCCACCTCAGGTACCAAAAAAGCTATCTTTTAAGATAGCTTTTTATTATTTTTCATTTTCTTCTTCATTGTTTTTCAATTCAACTGAGGTTTCTTTTTCTTTTAACATATGTGTTGGCATTTTACCATTTGTAGCTATATATTCTAAATGCCTAATTGTATTACCATACTTATCTTTCTCATTAATTGTTTTTGCCGCTTCTTTAAGTTTTTTTGTCTTTTCTTTAGACATAGGTAGGTAAATATGCGTTGGCATTATAACATTATCTCCTTTATATATAAAATCATCTGAGCCTTTATATTTAGGGAATTCTATATTTCCATTTTGTGCACTTTTCAAAACATCTAATACACTACTTTCTCTTGTATGTAATCTAAGAGGCATATTCATTCCTGGGATGTCTACACCTACTATTATAAAGTTTTTTATTCCTCTTTCTTTTTCGTCTATGTAACCATAATTATATGCATTATCTACTCCACTATTTAGAATACTTATTAGTAGTGCTTGGATATGTGAACCTTTAGTTGTATATAAATTATAAATTGAATTTTCATATACAAGTGCTTCAATTACATCATTTTTCAAATCATTTTTACTAAATTCCAACTTTTTATCTAGATAATTCTTATATTCTTTTTCGTATTTTTCACATACATCTTCGACTTCATAATCTATTTCAATTGGGTCATTATTTGTATCTTCTACACTATCATCATCTTTTATTAATTCAGCTTCATCAAATATCTCGAAACTTATTTTCTGTAGTATATTCATTTTTAAATGAATATTTTTTAAAGTTTCATCAGAAATTTTAATGTTAATTCTTCCATCTTTTGATTTCTTTGTTTCATATAATTCGGGATGTGATAAAGCATATGTTGCTTTGTTTATTTCGTTAATTGTTTTAGCCGCTCTATTATTCCAAAATGCTGCTAAACCTATTAATTGTTCTGCCGATAATTTCTTCAAATTCTTTTCAGATAATAAATCCATAGTTTCTTCATATGTATAATCACAATCAAATAAATAAACTCTTCTATTAAAAACATTATTTCCTTCAATATAGTTATCAATAAATCCATATTTATCTAAAAATCTTACATCATTTGTTATTGACTCTATGCATTCTTTTTTTAATTCATCTGATGCATTTTTTGTATATGTTTTAAATTCATCTTCTAATATTTCTTTCTCACTCTTATCAACATATACCATTAATTTTTTGTATACATCATAGGTATCTTTATTATTCATTGAAATATTTTTCAAGATCTTTTCTTTAGATTTATTAGTTAGCATTCTATATTCTTCAAACACTTCATGTTTATTTATAAAGTCTACTACTTTATTTTTATCTTCTCTTATTTTACCTAACATTCCAGCAACTAACATTTTAAAGTCTTCATCTATATTGTATGTATACCTTATATCTTGTTTAGCTAACTCATCTAAATTAAGATTTCCTTGTTGTATATCTTTACATACATCTTTATACGCTCTATCAAAATTATATTTGGAAGGAGAATAACTTCTTTTACTTATGTAATATTCAATTGTTTTCTTTTTAATCTCTGTATGACTTTGCTTTTGGATGTATTCATTAATATCATTTTTCATATCGCCAACGATATCTTTTATAGTCAATGATTTTTCTTCGTTTTGATAATTAAATTTTCTAACAATTATTTTAATGATATTTTTTAAGTTCCAATTGTCTTGATTACTAGATTCATTTTCAGCAATTCTTATTATATTTTTCAAATTCATTTATTTCTCTCCTTCCATCAGTTTTTTATAAATTTCTGTCAATCTTTCCAATTGATATAATTCATTAGTTTCACAATTCAAAATAACAAAAAATTTCTTAAATATTTTTCTCTCTTCAACTTGAAGATATCTCTCTACATTATTTTTCAAATCTATTAAGTCTATATAACTCACTTTGTTGTTGAACTTTCTTATTCTAGAAATATATTCTAACTTAATTTCATTTTCTAATAAATCTATTGCCTCTACTATTTGATTATTTTTTATTTTATTCTTTATATCTTTTTCTAAATCTTTTTTTAAATACATAACTCTCTCCTTATTGTTATGTTAACATATATATTTTACCATAATTAACATAATAAGTCAAACAGGATATAGCTCTTCTCATATATTCAAATTGCTATATCTTGTCTGACTTATAAATCTTTATAATTAAACTAATTAGTTGTTTTTTTGTTTTGAGTTATTAATACATCTCCACTCTCATCAGTTCTATATATTGTAGCCCCTAATTTATTATATCTTTCCATTGTTTCTTTATGAGGATGTCCATAATCATTATTTTTTCCACAAGATATAATAATTAAGCTTGGCTTAATTTGATCTAAGAATTTCTGTGATGAACTTGTGCTTGAACCGTGATGTCCTGCTTTTAATACATTAGTTTGTGGCCATGATCTAGATGATTCATTTTCCCTTTCTGCATCACCTGTAAATAAATAACTTATTCCATCATATTCCATTCTGATTACAATTGAACATGCATTTAGATCATTTGGATTGTCTTCAATTGACATTATTTCACAACTTGCATTTCCAACATTGAATTTGTCACCAACTTTTGGTACCTTAACTTTTTTCTTTTTATTTGAAATAGCATCAATTACATCTTCATATGTTTTAGTTGTAGTTGTTGTCTTTGGCATAAAAATAGTACCTACATCAACATTATTTATAACATCATCCAATCCACCGATATGATCTTCATGAGGATGAGTTCCAACAACATATGTTAGATTTTTTATTCCTATCTTTTTTATATTATCTACCACTAATTTACCACTATCATTTTTTCCAGCATCTATTAGCATAGATTCACCATTATTAACAATTAAAATGCTATCTGCTTGTCCAACATCAAAATAGTAAACTCTTAACACATCTTCATCTACATTAATTTTTGATATACATCCTTTACCTGTTTGAACGGTTAAATTATCTAATCCTTCTACGTTTGCAATTACCTGGCTCTGTGCTGTAAATAGACTTAATATATTGTCTCCACCAAATAATGCAATCACTATCAATACAATAATTGAAATTATTGTACTTACGGTCTTACTTGTATTTCCTGTGCTTTTGTTTCTCTTATTATTCATTTGTTTTTCCTCCTGTTTATCTTTAGTCTTCAAATATATTCTTTACTTTTTCGTTTATTCTTTCTTCTATGTTTTTTCTTTCATTTTCATCAATAGAATAATTATTATCTTTGTATATTAAAATATCCCCCTCACGTATATTTTCTGGCAATTTGGATATGTCTATATTAATCATCTCACCTGTATCTCTGTTTTCACATACAGCATAATTTTGTTCAAATCTATCTACTGTATAGTGATATTCTTTAATAACTGGCTCACTGATTTTTTCAAATAATTTTTTTATCAAATTTTGTATAAATTTATCTTTTTCGTTTTTAGATAATTTATTGTTTCTTCCAAGTTCTGTGCTTGTTACTCCATGATTCTTTAGCGGTTTAATATCGAAAATATCCATGTATTGCCTCCTTCCTAATTAAACTGTTATTTATCCACCTTTTGCTATTATTTTATAATAACCATTTTAAAACGTCAATAATTCTTTTTATATTATATTTAACTCACTTGCATTTTTTTAAAATAATGATATAATTTCACATTGAGGAGGAAATTTTATGTTTTTTACACGTGATTTTAGAATCGGATTATCAATGCTTGGTCAAAGCACATATATAAGTAATAAAGGATTTTTGTCAATCCTTCAAGATATAGCAGAAATGCATTCAGCTAGTGTTGGGTATGGAGTTACTGATATTGATAAAACAAATTATTCATGGGCATTATTGAATTGGAAGGTTCAATTTATTAATCGTCCTAAATATGGCGAAACATTAACAATAAAAACATGGTCAAGATATTCTACTAAATTATATAGTTACAGAGATTTTGAAATATATGATTCTAAACAGAATTTGATTGGTATAGCAAGTTCAAAATGGGTTTTAATAGATGTTTCAAAAGGTAGAATTGCTAAATTAGAAGATGAGATTATGAGTCTATATAATCCTGAAGACAAATCAGTTTTTAATATTGTTGAAATCGATAAAATTGATGAACCTAGTGATATCACAAGTACAATTAATTACACAATTAGAAAAGCTGATATAGATGTTAATAACCATGTAAATAACTTGTGTTATGTTGATATTGCCCTTGAAGCTTTTCCAGGAACTACAAATGAATTTAATAGCTGTAATAATTTTGAAATTATGTATAAACACCAGATTAGAATTGATGATGAAATTAATGTATCATATTCAGTGCAAAATAATGAAAACTATGTTGTCATTAAAAGTAATAATGATACAAAATTACATTCTATTATTAAATGGTGGTAATTTTAATTTTAAAACAAGAGTATAAATATTAATTTTAATGTTTATACTCTTGTTTTTTATTTAAAACTCAGGAACGTATTTTTCTTCATTTTCATCATCAACGTAATCTTGCATATACCCATTTTTTAAATCTATCATATACATATAATCTTCAATAGTTTTATATTCTTTCTTAGTCAACTTCCTATTTATTCTATTATCTTCATTGGCTTTATATGTTGGAAAGTATTGAGACATTATACTAACGTATACGTCATCAGGAATATTCTCTTTTATCCACTTTAAAATATTCTTAGTATTTTGCATATAATTAGGCAAAATCAAATGTCTTATTATAACTCCTTTTTTTATCATTCCATTTTCATCGAACTCGGGTGCCCCTACTTGACTGTACATTTCTTTTATTGCTTTAGTAGCATTTTCAAAATAATTATTAACCTTAGAATATTTTGCGCATAAATCATTTGAAAAGTATTTTAAGTCCGGTAAATATACATCAATATACCCTTCTAACATTTTTATTGTTTCAACATTTTCATAACTATTTGTATTGTATATTATTGGAATGTTTAATCCTCTACCCTTGGCAATTTTTATTGCCTCGATAATTTGAATTACATACATAGTTGGAGTTACCAAATTAATATTATGTGCTCCACGTTTTTGCTGATTTATGAACATATCAGCTAACTCCTCAACAGTAACCTCTTTTCCTTTTCCAAGATGACTAATTTCGTAGTTTTGACAAAACATGCATCTTAAATTGCAATTTGAAAAAAATATTGTTCCAGAACCATTATTTCCGCTTATACATGGTTCCTCAAATTTATGTAACGAAACAAGTGCTACTTTTATTTTGTCATTGCACTTGCATCTTCCTATTTGACCATTTAATCTGTTCACTTTACAGTTATGAGGACATAACATACATTGTTCTAACATTTATTTCATCTCTTTTCCGTTTATTACTTGTTATTATTTTTCATTTTCTCTATTATCTTTTCAGTTTGTTCTTCTTTTGATTGAATCTTTTTCTCCATCATTTTATTTATTTTTTCAAATAAATCCGGCATGTAATCTAGAAGTTTATCTATGCAATTATTATGTTGAACCGGCATTAATTTTACTGTTTCTCCCTGTATTATAATAAAAGCAACTGGTGAAATACTAGCACCCACACCAGCTCCGCCTCCAAATGGTAATCTATATTGAATTTCCTCTTCTGAGTTTTGCTTTCTTAAATATGCTTCAAGAGTTTCATCTTTAAATTCACTTCCACCGGCAGCTAAACCGAATCCTACTTTTGAAATTGGTATTATTGTAATATCTTCTGTAATCCCCATTGGTTCACCAATAATTGTATTTACATCAATCATACTTCTAATGCTCTCCATAGCAGTTAACATTAAGCCTTCTATTGGATGATCTTTCATTTCCTATTCCTCCAATCAATTTTAACATATTAATAATATGTACAACCTTAATGCTAATTATACTATTTAACTTTAAACTAATAAAGTTTTTACTTTTATATATTGGTACTATACTCCATTGGTAATCTTTATCATTATATTTTTTTATATTATTTTTTATCAGATTTGGAATTAAAGTAGATATTATTCCAACTAAATATGAAGTTAAAAGAATACTTTCGGTGTCAATTTGTATTTGTAGCTTTAACAATTCTATCTTTAAGTTTTTTCTTAATTCTTTAGTAATCTTTTTATCTATTTTATATTTTGATGTAGTATCATCCTTACTAAATAAATTCAGCCTTGTTATTCTCTCTTTTATAAAGTTATTATTAAAGAATTTACCTGTTTTTTGATTATCGATTTTCTTACTAAATATCTTAACTTTGCCTAAAAAATATATTCCAAATTTCCCGTTATATTTCGAGCTTTTTTCTTCTTTTTCAGTACTATATTCAAAGGCATTTAAAATAATTTTCACTTCAGAAAATACTAAAATCAAGCTTATTAAAAACAGTATAAATATAAACGCTAAAATTATACGAAAAAATAGTAACACACAAAAAACTCTCCTTATATTTTTGTTATTACTATTTTTTCCATTTTAATTATATTTATACTATTACATCTATTATTATAGAACATACAAAAATGTGTAATTTATGCATGTTTATTTTTTACTACAGTAATATCTCCAAACAGCTCATTTTGCTCAGTTAAAACCTTGCTTCTTCTTGACATTTCCAAAAGGCCCGTAAACGCTGTTACTACTTCATTTTTATTGTGTTTTTTTAACGAAAATAATCTATTGAAAACAAATTTTTTATTTTTAACAAGTTCTCTATACATATCTTTAACTTTGCTTCCAACTGTATATGTGTCTGTTATAGCTATTTTCTGTATATTTTTAGCATTTTTATTTATACGAACCTTATTGTTGTTTACTATTTTTTCATACATTTCTGAGATTATTGACTTCTCATAATTTCTTTCAAGCTGTTGTTTAGGTAATTTTATTTCATCAGGCAATTTAAATATTCTTTTTGAATATATTTCATAGTTTTCTTTTAATTTTTTACTGATTTCTTTATATTTTTTATAATCAATAATTCTTTTTAGTAATTCTTCCTCCGTTAATTCCTCTTCATCCTCAGTTTCTTTTGGAAGAAGAGTTTTAGATTTTAGATACAACAAAGTTGATGCCATAATTAAGAATTCACTGGTTACCTCTAAATTCATTTCTTCCATTGCATTAATGTAATCAATGTATTGATCTGTTATATCGCTTATCTTTACTTCAAAAATATCTAATTTGTTTTTCTCTATTAAATGACATAGTAAATCTAATGGTCCTTCAAAATTATCTATTTTAATCTCGTATTTATTCGTTTCTAATGTTAATACATTTTGCATTGATTTTACACAACCCTTTCTATAACTCCAGCTTATTCTTTGATAATTAGTCTCTTTACACTCATACCTTTTAAATCTGTGCTATAAAAGGTTAAAAGCAGATTTAATGCTTTCTTCCCTATAGCCCTTCTTTAGTAAATATATTCTAATTTCGTCTTCTTCCATACTATTTAATTTTTTTATTATCAATTTATATGCTGATTTCTCCTCATATTCTTGTAACTCATCTATATTCCTAGAAATATATTCATCTATTAAACTACTTTTTATGCCTTTTGAATATAATTTATATTTTATTTCTTTAATAGATAAGCTTTTTAAATTTGTAAACTCATTTACTGCTCTTTCTATGTAATTATAATCATCTATATATGAATTTTCTTTTAGCTCTTCTATTATATCATTTAAAATATTTTCTTCAAGTTCTTTAGAAAATTTTTGTCTAACTTCTTGTTCAGTTCTTTTTTTGTATAAAACATATTTTAAAACTTTTGATTTCATTTTATCAAACTTTTCAAATTCTTCTAATGAATATATCATAATATATTATTCTTCCTCTTCAAGTTCTTCATCGTCTTCTTCTGATGTTTCTTCTCCTAGGCTTTTTTCAAAAGCTTTGTTAAAGTTATCCCTAATTTTGTCTTCTACTTCTTTCATAATATCTGGATTTTCAATTAAGAATTTTTTAACATTTTCTCTACCTTGTCCAATTCTAGCATCATTGTAACTAAACCATGAACCGCTTTTTTCTATGATATCTAAGTTTACAGCTAAATCTACAATATTTCCTTCTTTTGAAATTCCTTTACCATACATTATATCAAATTCTGCTTCTCTAAATGGTGGTGCAACTTTATTTTTAACTACCTTTACTCTTGCTCTATTTCCAACTACTTCACCATCTTGTTTTAAATTTTCAATTTTTCTAATATCTAATCTAACTGATGAATAAAATTTAAGAGCACGTCCTCCCGGTGTAGTTTCAGGATTTCCAAACATAACTCCAACTTTTTCTCTTAATTGGTTTATAAAAACTATTACGGTTTTTGTTTTATTTATTGCTCCTGCTAATTTACGTAAAGCTTGTGACATTAATCTTGCTTGAAGACCAATATGTGAATCGCCCATATCTCCATCTATTTCAGCTTTTGGAACTAATGCAGCAACTGAGTCAACTACAATTATATCTAACGCACCACTTCTAACCAAAGCTTCTGCTATTTCTAGTGCTTGTTCACCAGTATCTGGTTGAGAAACTATTAAGTTGTCTATATCAACTCCTAAATGTTTTGCATATACAGGATCTAATGCGTGCTCAGCATCTATAAAAGCTGCTTCTCCTCCTAATTTTTGTGCTTCAGCTATCATATGTAATGTTAATGTTGTTTTTCCTGAAGATTCTGGACCAAATACTTCTATGATTCTTCCTCTTGGAATTCCACCTATACCTAATGCAACGTCTAAGCTTAATGCTCCTGTTGGTATAGCTTCTACATTCATTGCTGTGAAATCTCCTAATTTCATAACTGAACCTTTTCCAAATTGTTTTTCGATTTGTCCTATAGCTGCCTCTAGCGCTTTTTTCTTTTCTGCATTTTCCATAATAATCTCTCCTTTTCGTTTTATTAAACATTTGTTTGTATTACTTTCTATAATATAACATTACATTTTATCTTTTGTCAATACATTTTTATAAAAAATTTGTCTTTGGTTTTATAGCTTACTCTTTGTTCCATGTTTCCAAATTTTTAAATGCATTAAAATTTGTCGGTTCAAAGTTTCCAACAACATTTTGATTTATTAATAAAGAGTTTTTATTTCTATACAAACTTATATATGCGCAATCTTCTTTGGTAATATCTATAATTTTCTTATACTTTTCTGCCATTAGTTTTTGATCTGTTATATTTTTTAAATCATTTATTGCAGATTTAACTTCATCATTATTATAGTTAGCGATGTTATTTTCGCCATAAAAATATGAAACATCTGGACTATAACCATTATATATTCCTGTAAGTAAAATCTGATAGTTTTTATTCTGTAACATTGAATAATACTGATTATCAGAAACTGTCCAAACATTAACTTGAATACCTATATTTTCAAGTTGTGATTTAATATTTTCAGCGACCTCACATCTTTTACTGTTGCTTGAATTAGTAGCTATTGTTAGAGATAAGATGCGCCCATTTTTTCTCCACCTATTATTGCTATATGTCCATCCAGCATTTGCTAAAACTTCTTTTGCTTTTTCTGGGTTATATCCCGAACTTACAGAAGTATCTGGATATAGGAAACTACCATAATCAAGTACATATTCAGATGAATAATATTTATTATTATATATAGTTGAAACAATGTTTTCTTTATCTATTGCATAATTCAAAGCTTGTCTTACACTTTTTTCTTGCATAATATAGTCATTACAATTGCAACTTAAAAAATCATATTCTCTTCCTTTGAATTCTTTAGTGTAATAGCCAATTGTTCCTATATAATCTTCATATGATAGGCTAGAAGTACTTATAACATCAACATTTCCCATTTTAAAACTGTTATACGCTTCTCCAATTTCAGTATAAACATTTATATATATTTTCTCAACGTTTTTATTAATTTTATCTTGATTTCTATAATTATCATTTTTTTCTAGTACTATCTGATATGCAGATGTTGTTGAGATTTTATACATTCCAGTACCTATGTGATATTTATGAGTTTCAAAGAATTTTTCATCGCCATAATATTTTTTACACATTATCGGAAAAATTAAATTATACTCAAAAAAGCTAGTATCTTCATTTAAATTAAACTTTACTGTACTTACATCTATTGCCTCAACACTGGCAATATTTTTAACATTTTCTGAATATATATTATCTTTCATTTTTAACAAATCAACCGTAAATTTAACATCATCAGCACTTAAATTACTTCCATCTGACCATTTAACTGTATTATCTATTTTAACAATATATGTTGTAGCAGAAGTCTTTGCAATTTCGTTTGCCAGACATGGCTGTGCTTTATATTCCTTATCTATATAAAACAAAGGCTCATACACTAATTGATAAATATCCATCAGCTGTTTATTTTTGGTCATTAGTGGATTCATTGTATCAAAATTCGAAATACCAAATTTAATGTTATCTTGATAAACAACTTGCTTAGCTTCTTGACTCTCATTGCTTTGCTTTTTTCTATTTTTAGAGGTTACTTTAAATACAGCAAAAATTACAATCAAAATAACAAATCCCACGAAAACAAACTTCATATTTTTAAAATTAATCTTCAACTTTTCAATTCACCTACCTAGCTTTTTTACTAATCTATTTGCTTTTATTAACTTAAATAATTCTCAAACTTCATTAATCATATATTATTTTAATATGATTTTCAATATTTAATTATTAATTTTTAATATTCATTTAATTATTCTTATTTTCACACAATTCCTCATATGCTTTTCTTAAAAGAAAACAAAAAGGACACACTACACGTATGCCCCCTCATATTCATATTAATTTGTTATTTTCTAGACTCAATAATTAATTTAATACCAGTTCTTTCTTCCCCTTCAACTTGCACCTCCGCAAATGCTGGTACACAAACTAAATCAACACCAGATGGTGCAACAAATCCTCTTGCTATAGCTACTGCTTTAACTGCTTGATTTAAAGCTCCTGCTCCAATTGCTTGCATTTCTGCATAGTTATTTTCCTTTACCAATCCAGCTATTGCTCCTGCTACTGAATTTGGATTTGATTTTGATGAGATTTTTAAAACTTCCATTTTTTGCCTCCTATATTTTTAATTTTTTGTTTTCTCAACTACAAATATATTTATAATATACGAGACGTAAAAAGTCTAGTAGTTTCTAAGGAAAAATCCAATAATCGTTCGTCAAGAATTTACAGTTTTTTCCAATTATCGCATATTTATTCTATTAATCTTCTCTACTCGACAATTTTCGTCATTTGTTTCAAATATACATCCATTTAAAATACATTCACCTTCAGCCAATTTATATCTTTCAGGCAATGATGTAACAAATCTTTTTATAGATGCTTGTGGATCCATGCCAATAACTGAATTTTTTGGACCTGTCATACCAATATCAGTAATATATGCTGTTCCATTTTCTAAAATATGTTCATCAGCAGTTTGTACATGTGTATGTGTTCCGTATACTGCTGTTGCTTTTCCATCTAGATAAATTCCCATGGCAATTTTTTCTGCAGAAGCCTCTGCATGGAAATCGACGAAAATCATATCAACATTACCAACTATGTCATTTACTATATCATTTGCAACTGTAAATGGATTTTCTGATAAAACATTCATATCTGTTCTACCTATTAAATTAATAACAGCAATTTTTTTACCTTTGCATTCATAGATTCCTAAACCTTTTCCAACTACTCCTTTTGAATAATTTGCTGGTCTTAATAATTTAGGATGATCTATAAAAGTAAAAATGTCTTTCTTTCCCCAAGTATGATTTCCCATTGTTATACAATCCACATTTAAGTCTAATAAATCTTCAAAAATTCTTGTTGTTATTCCCATACCTCCTGCAGAGTTTTCGGCATTAACTATAACAAAGTCTATTTTGTTATCCTCTCTAATACGAGGTAACTCTTGTTTTAATTTTCTTACACCGTTTTCACCAACGATGTCTCCTATTGCTAAAATTTTCAATTGTTTACTCACCTTTCTTTTTTTAATCTTATATATTACTTATTCTTTTTGCCATTTTAAAAAGTTCAACTGCAAATAATGAAATCATAACAACAGTTAAAACTAATGACAGATATTTTAATAATCCTATACATAAACACAATGTAAATAATAATGAAGCTGCCATTAATACAGAGATTACAGTTAAAATAAAACTTACAATATTTTTCCACTTTCTCTCTTCTCCTAATTGGAATAATCTCGCAGCAGTTTGGAAAATTATTATATTAAATAAAGTTATTCCTGGAATCATAATATTAAATATTAATATAGCAAAAAAAGTCCCAAAATCAGCTAATATCGATATTGGCAATGTTATCATTAACAATTCTCCTGAACCTGGTGCGCCATTCATTTCTTGAATTTTCCCAATGGATGTTTCTGTTATAGAAGGATTAGGCAATTGTATCATGATAATACAATTAAACATTATTAATATACTTATAATAATAGAAATTATTAATAATTTATTGCAACTTTTTTTCATTTTTTCTCCTTTACTTATATGATAGATAATTACATTCTAATATTATCATTTTTTTGATTATTTTTCAAGATGTATATTTTTTACTTTTGTTAGCATTTATATACTAAAACAAAAAACAAGTTTGATTATTTCATCAAACTTGTTTTTTTATTATTTGGCATATTCGACAGCTCTAAACTCTCTAATCATGTTAACTTTAATTTGTCCTGGATATTCCATTTCATCTTCAATTTTCTTAGCAATATCTCTAGACATTAAAATCATTTCATCATCTGATACTTTATCTGGTTTAACAATTACCCTAACTTCTCTACCAGCTTGTATAGCAAATGATTTATCTACTCCATCAAAAGAATCTGCAATTTCTTCTAAGTTTTGTAGACGTTTTATGTATGTTTCTAGAGTTTCTCTTCTTGCCCCTGGTCTTGATGCTGAAATTGCATCAGCAGCTTGAACAAGTACTGCTTCTAATGTTTGTGGTTCAACATCTCCATGATGTGCTTCAACTGCATTTATTACAATTGGATTTTCCTTATATTTTTTCAATATATCAACACCAATTTGTACGTGAGTTCCTTCCATGTCATGATCTAATGCTTTACCAATATCATGTAAAAGACCTGCACGTCTTGCAAGTTTAGGATCTAGTCCCATTTCCTCTGCCATTATTCTTGCTAGATTAGATACTTCTATACTGTGGTTTAATACATTTTGTCCATAACTTGTTCTATAACGTAATTTACCAAGCAATTTTACGATATCTGGATGTAGCCCTATTACTCCAGATTCTAAAACAGCTCTTTCTCCTTCTTCTTTTATGATTGCAGCTATTTCTTCTTTAGCTTTTTCAACCATTTCTTCGATTTTGGCAGGATGGATTCTACCATCATCAATTAATTTCTCTAAAGCTAATTTAGCCACTTCTCTTCTTAATGGATCAAAACCTGAAATTATAACTGCTTCAGGTGTATCATCAATTATTAAATCGATTCCTGTTAAAGTTTCTAAAGTCTTAATATTACGTCCTTCCCTACCTATAATTCTTCCTTTCATATCATCATTTGGTAATGATACAATTGAAACTGTAGTTTCAGATGTATGATCAGCAGCACATTTTTGAACTGCATAACTAATAAGTTCTTTAGCACTTTTTTCAGCTTTTTCCTTAGTTTCTTCTTCAAACTCTCTAATTAGTTCAGCTTTTTCTTTTATCAAGTCTTTTTCAACTTCTGATAATAAGAATTTTTTAGCTTCTTCAACAGACATTCTTGAAATACGTTGTAATTCTTCTCTTTGATTATTAATTACTTCGTTTAATTCGTTGTTTAATTCTTTTGCTTTGTTGTCTAACTCCATGTCTTTCTTTAATAAGTCTTGTTCTCTTCTTTCTAACTGAGATATTCTATTTTCTAAATTTTCTTCTTTTTGTACTAAACGTCTTTCTTGTAGTTGAACTTCGCCTCTTCTTTCCTTAATCTCTTGATCTAAATCTTTTCTTGCATTCATTATTTCTTCTTTTGCTTTAAATATTTCTTCTTTTTTCTTATTTTCAGCATCTCTTGTAGCTGATTCAATAATTCTTTTTGCTTCTTTTTCTGCACTTTCCATTTTAGATTCAGCAATTTTCTTTCTTAGAATAAATCCAACAAAAGTAAAAATTACTGCTGAGATTAGAACAGAGACGATTGTGATTATAGCACTTCCCATAATCTAACACCTCTTTCTATTAATTTTTCAATGTTCAGTTTAAATATATTTTATTCTTACAATTATATATATTTTTACTCACACTCCTATTTTATATGTATTATTGTAAACTGTCAAGAGGTTTTAAATATAAAAAATTTAAATATATCTTTAATTTTTTATAATCATCTTATGACATTAATACTAGACTTTTAATTATCGCTTTGCTATAATTAATATGGTGATTATTTATGGAAAGAAAACATTCAAAAGAAAAAAATACGCTTAATATTATATTATTAATATTAAGAATAATTTGTATTATAGTTATTATATTTTGTTTAATTTATATCTTTATGTGGTATATGGAAAATAAAAAAAGCGCTGATATGTTAAAAAATGTTAAAGACTCTAGTATTATAGATACTAAGACAATTCAAATTTCAGTCGATAATTCAGATGAAACAAATGAAAATGTTGAAACTTCTAATAATAAAATTGAAATTCCAGTTTACGAACTAGACTTCAACAAACTATTATCTATTAATAATTCAACTGTTGGATGGATTACAGTTCCTAATACTTCGATAGACTATCCTGTTGCTCAAGCTAAAGATAATGGATTCTATTTAAATCATTCTTTTGATAATTCAAAAAATACAGCTGGTTGGATTTTTGCTGATTATAGAAATAAGTTTGATGAAACTGATAAAAACATTGTAATTTATGGACATAACCGAATGGATACAAGTATGTTTGCCACATTAAAAAATACGCAAAAAGATTGGTGGTATAATAATAAAAATAATAAATACATTACTTTTACGACTCCAAACGGTGTAATTGTTTATGAAGTATTTTCAGCATATACAATTCCAATGGAAAGTTATTATTTGACAACTGAATTTTCTAGTGATTCCAGCTATTTAGAATTTCTAAACACACTAAAAAATAGAAGTGTTCATGATTTTGGAGTTAGTTTAAATTCAAGTGATAAAATTTTGACATTATCTACTTGTGATGCCAGCGGACGATCAAGAGTTGTTGTTCACGCTAAGAGAATTAATTAGCAAAAAGGACTAAGCTAAATGCCTAGTCCTTTTTATATGTTTTGATTTTTTTGCATAAATTTTAGTTATGATCATAATCGAAATCATCGTCATCTCCATCTGCAACCATGAATTCTCTAGCACCGATTCTTTTTCTTTGTCTTTCTTCTTCAACATTTTTTGAAATCAAATCTTTAACTTGCATTGGATTTTTAACATCTTTAATATCGAACTCAGGAGTTGACTTATCTGCTGAATTACAGTGAATTGTTCCGACATTAAAAATTCTTTGAATTAGTGAACATCTTACACTTAAATCCATTATTCTATATAATCTTACTTCATCTTGTGTTATAGCTAAAACACCCTTTTCTACAATAAATTTTTCATTTGTTAATTTGTATTTTGTGAATGATAATGGTAAACCAAAAATTGGTCTTTTTCTGTCTTTCCATATGTAGTTTTCTACTATTTTATTCATTTTTTTCATAACCGTTCTCTCCTTTATTTTTTATAACTATATACATATTATATCTTAAATTTTCCAAATTAACAATAGTATATATTTTATTATTATGGAAAAAATAATTTTGAAACAAATTGTAGAATAAGGAGGAATTATCATGAAAACTGTAAAAGGTTTTATAATATTAACTGTTTTTTTATTTCTCCTATGTGGTTGCGAAAACAAAAACAATGTTCAAAATGGAGAAAATAAAAGCAATGCTGATTTTTCTAAAACTAGTATAACCAAAGAAATTGATCAAAATACTAATAATAATGAAAATAATAATAAACAACCAAAAGAAACAGAACTCTCTACCTTCTCCACTCCATTAAAATCAGGAGTTGCAAATCGTATAACTAATATAAAAATTACATGTAGTAAAATTAATGAACGAGTTTTAAAACCTGGAGAAACTTTTTCATTTAATCAAATTGTTGGTCCATGTACTTCACAAGAGGGATATAGAAAGGCTGAAATATATGTTAATAAGAAAATTGCTTATGCTTTAGGTGGTGGAAATTGTCAAGTTAGCACAACTCTTTATAATGCCGCTTTAGCTGTTCCTGGAATTGATATAACAGAAAGACATGAACACAATGGAAGACCTGTTGATTATATCGAGGATGGAAAAGACGCAACTGTTTCATATAATACACTTGATTTAAAATTTGTTAATAATACTGAGAATGAAATTAAGCTTTATACATGGTGTGATGATGTGAATGTTTGTGCAAAAATTAGTGAGATAACTTATGAATAAGTTATCTCAACAAACAAAACCATTTTTCATAAATGTATGAAGCTACATTCATTAAGGTATCTTTTTTAACTTCTATTTCAGCGATTATATCAATAGTCTGAATTTCTTTTCCCTCTATTTTATAAGTTACACTTCCTAATTTTTGTCCTTTGGAAATAGGTGCTGAAAGTTTTTGCTCCATCTGTACATTTTGAACCAAGCTGTTTTCTGTTCCCTTTTTTATCATTACGCCGCAATTATCTGCTAATATTGCATTAACATTTTTCTCTACACCTTTTTCTACTGAAATATTCCCGAACTACTTCTCCCCTTTTTCCGAATTGTTTATATTCATAATTTTTAAATCCATAATCTAGTAATTTACGTGCATTATCAAATCTTGCTGCACTTGTCGGAGCCTTCATAACAACTGCAATTAGTGATAAATCGTCTCTTGTTGCACTTGCTGATAAATTAAATAATGCAAGTGACGTTGAACCTGTTTTTAACCCTGTTGCTCCTTTGTAATTTCTTATAAGTTTGTTTGTGTTTACCAATTGTGATTTTCCATCTCGTAATGAATCCATGTATATTGTTGTGTAATTTGTTATGTCTGGATGATTGATTAATAATTCTCTTGACATTAAAGATATGTCGTAACTTGATGTTACATGACCATCTTCGTCAATTCCGTGGCAGTTTTTGAAACATGTGTCATTCATTCCTAATTCCTTTGCTCTTTGATTCATTTTATCAACAAATGCTTCTTCAGAACCTGCTATGTATTCTGCCATTGCTACTGTGCAGTCGTTGGCTGATACTACGCACATTGCTTTTAGCATTTCGTTTACTGATAGTTCTTCGCGTGGGTCTAGCCAGATTTGTGAGCCTCCCATTGAGGCTGCG